>JBEDFU010000037.1:0-21648 GCA_041174965.1 Pseudomonadota bacterium
CCCGATCAATGAGGGGGCAGGGCGGTCGAATCAACGGCCGCCCTTTTCGTTGGTGAAACACTGAATCGTTAAAATTAAAACTTCAGAAAAAAGGATTTCAAGTGGCAGGACACAGCAAATGGGCCAATATTCAGCATCGCAAGGGTCGACAAGACGAGAAGCGTGGCAAAGTTTGGACCCGCGTGATTCGAGAAATCATGGTCGCTGCGCGAGGTGGTGGGGCCGACCTGAATGCCAACCCCAGGCTGCGCTTGGCGGTGGACAAAGCCAAAGCGGCCAACATGCCCGCTGACACCATCAAGCGCAACATCGACAAAGCCACGGGCAACTTGGAAGGTGTGCACTACGAAGAAATTCGCTACGAGGGATATGGCGTGGGAGGCGTGGCCTTGATGGTCGACACCATGACCGACAACAAAGTGCGCACTGTGGCTGAGGTGCGCCATGCCTTGAGCAAACACGGTGGAAACTTGGGCAGTGACGGATCGGTGGCCTACCAATTCAAGCATTGCGGTCAATTCATCTTTGCCCCAGGTGCCGACGAAGACCGCTTGATGGAGGTGGCTTTGGAGGCTGGTGCCGATGATGTGATCAACTCTGAAGACGGTGCCATGGAGGTGTTGTGTTCACCGGGCTTGTTCGAACCCGTCAAGATCGCTTTGGAAAGTGCCCAATTGCAAGCGGTCCTGGCTGAAATCACTTACCGGCCTGAGATCACCGTGGCTTTGGCGGCTGCGGAGGCTGAAAAAATGCAAAAAATCCTCGATGTGCTGGACGAACTGGATGACGTCCAAGAGGTCTATCACAACGCCGAGCTATGAAGGCCCTGGTTTTGGGCGGCGGCGGCCGCGAACATGCACTGGCTTGGAAGCTGGCGCAATCCCCTTTGGTTCAAACCGTTTATGTGGCGCCCGGCAATGGCGGCACGGCCACCGACAAACGGTTAGAGAACATCGCCATCACCGATGTGGTGGCTTTGCGCGAATGGGCGCAAGACCATCAAATTGACATCACCGTGGTGGGGCCAGAGGGCTTGCTGGCCGCTGGCGTGGTGGACGAATTTCGCGCCCATGGTTTGCGCATTTTTGGACCAACCCAAGCGGCGGCCCAACTTGAGAGCTCCAAAGCCTTCTCCAAAGACTTCATGCGCCGCCATGGCATTCCCACCGCCAGGCACGAAACCTTCACCGACGCTGCCCTGGCCCATCGCTACGTCGACAACCAAGGCGTTCCCATCGTGGTCAAAGCCGATGGCCTGGCCGCTGGCAAAGGCGTGGTCGTGGCCACCAGCTTGGAACAAGCGCACCAAGCCATTGATGACATGCTCACCACCAATGCCTTGGGCGTGAAGCACAACCAAGCCGGGGCTTGTGTCGTGATCGAAGAATTCTTGGCAGGCGAAGAGGCCAGCTTCATGGTGATGTGCCATGGCGACCAAGTTTTGCCACTGGCCACCTCCCAAGACCACAAGCGACTGCTGGACCAGGATCAAGGCCCCAACACCGGTGGCATGGGGGCGTATTCGCCAGCCCCGGTCGTCACCCCTGAGATTCATTCGCGGGTCATGCGTGAAATCATCATGCCGACCATCGCGGGCATGAAAAAAGACGGCATCCGTTACACCGGTTTTTTATATGCGGGCTTGATGATTGATGCCCAAGGCAAGCCCAAAACCTTGGAGTTCAATTGCCGCTTGGGCGACCCAGAGACCCAGCCGATTTTGATGCGGCTCAAAAGCGATTTGCTGTCCCTTTTGTTGGCTGCAACCGAAGAGAATGACAGCGCTTTGAAAGACTTCCCCATTCAATGGGACACCCGAACCGCATTGGGGGTGGTGTTGGCCAGCCGCGGTTACCCATTGGCGCCCCAATATGGTGATGCCATCACTGGCCTGCCCTTGGAAGAGACCGACACCATGGTCTTTCATGCCGGAACGGCTTGGGACGGCCAAAGCCTGACAACCCAAGGCGGGCGGGTGCTGTGTGTCACCGCTCTGGGCAGCACGGTGCGTGCCGCGCAAAAACAGGCCTATGTGGGCGTGCAAAAAATTGCTTTTGCCGGCCAACAATACCGACGCGACATTGGCCATTTGGCCATTCGCAACTGAGCCGCCTTTCCCCCCCATTTCCTTTGAGTCCGCACATGAACCCGACCCCACAAGTTCATTCCTACCTGGTTGGTTTGCAAAGCCGCATCACCCAGGCCTTGACCGACATCGATGGCACCGCTTTTTTGCGCGACCCCTGGCAAAAAGACAAAACCGAAATGTTGCAAGGCGAGGGCGACACACAAATTCTGGAGAATGGCCCTGTTTTTGAGCGCGCAGGCGTGGGTTTTTCGAATGTCCGTGGGCCACAGTTGCCGGCCTCGGCCACCCAGCATCGACCTGAACTGAAGGGCTCACCTTTTCAGGCCATGGGCGTGTCCTTGGTGTTTCACCCGCGCAACCCGTATGTGCCGACCGTGCACATGAACATCCGCATGTTGACGGCGCACCCCAAGGAAGGCCCCCCCGTGTCATGGTTTGGCGGCGGCATGGACCTGACCCCTTACTATGGGTTTGAAGAAGACGCGCAACATTTCCATCAAACATGCAAGGCAGCCGTTGATCCCTTTGGTGCAGCGCTGTACCCACGCTTCAAAACCTGGTGTGACGATTACTTCACCCTGAAACACCGCCAAGAGCAACGCGGTGTGGGCGGTATTTTTTACGATGACTTTTCCGAATTGGGCTTCGAAGGCGGGTTTGGCTTGATGCAAAGTGTGGGCAACGCCTTGCTCACCGCCTATTTGCCCATCGTGCAACGGCGCAAGGACATGGCCTATGGCGAGCGAGAGCGGCAGCACCAATTGATGCGCCGAGGCCGCTATGTGGAATTCAATTTGGTGTGGGACCGGGGCACCCACTTTGGGCTTCAGTCCGGAGGCCGAACCGAGTCCATCTTGCTCTCCATGCCCCCCTTGGTGAGTTGGGCCTACCAACAGCGGCCTGAGCCGGGCACCCCTGAGGCGCGTCTTTACACCGACTTTTTGGTGCGAAAAGATTGGGTTTGAATCCCCACAACCTCGTTGACAAACCAAGTACCCCTCGCAAGCTGGGGTTTTACGGCGGTGCCTTTGACCCACCGCATTTGGCGCATCTGGCCTTGGCCAAGCACGCCATGACACACCTGAATTTGGATGCCTTGTATGTGGTGCCCACTGGGCACGCAGGACACAAAACGCCATCAAAAACCCCCGCACTGGATCGTTTGGCCATGTTGTCCTTGACCTTTGCCGGCTTGGCCAACGTGGTCATGGATGACCGAGAAACGCGCCGCGCCGGACCGTCGTACACGGTGGACAGCTTGAATGAATTGAGCGCCGAGCATCCTCATGCCCAATGGTTTTTGATCATTGGCGAGGACCAGGCCCAATCTTTTGAGGGTTGGCGCGATTGGCAAAAGATTGTGGCCATGGCCCAAGTGGTGGTGGCTGCACGCGCCACTGGCGATCCAGTCGCTCCCCCAGAGAGCAAGTGGCACAATCGGGGGGTGCCAAACGCCATTGATTTGGCTTTTCCCGCCATGGACATCAGCGCGACACGCATCCGCGAAGCCATTGAACAAGGGCGCTCCATCTCTCAATGGGTCCACCCCAACGTCAACGATTACATTCAACACCATCACCTGTACCGCCAAACTCGATGACCACTTCTGCCGCCACTCAAAAAGACATTCAAAAACTTCAGCGCTTGATCGTGGATGCGCTCGAAGATGTGAAGGCACAAGACATTGTGGTGTTCAACACCGAACACCTGTCACCCCTGTTTGAGCGCGTGATCATTGCCACAGGCACATCGAATCGGCAAACCAAGTCCCTGGCCAGCAGTGTGCGTGACAAGGTGCGTGAAGCCGGCCTGCCCAAGCCCCGCTTAGAGGGGGAAGACAACGGTGAGTGGATCATTGTGGATTGCGGCCCAGCCGTGGTTCACATCATGCAGCAGGCCATTCGCCAGTACTACCACTTGGAAGAAATTTGGGGCGACAAGCCGGTGCGCTTGAAATTGGGTGCACCCAAACCTTTGGCCCCCGTCGCGGTGAAAGTCGCTCCGACCAAAGACAAACCCAACAGCAAGTCTGCCAAAGCAGCGCCCGCCAAAACCGCTGCTCGCCCGACCAAAGCCAGTCCCGCCACTGCAGCGCGCAAAACCTCTGTGGCACCGGTGAAAAAGTCTCCTGCCCAAAAAACCATTCAAGCCACAGGCCGCGCCAAAACCAAAGCGTCATGAAGCTTTGGGTGGTGGCCGTTGGACAGCGAATGCCCGAATGGGCCCAGTCAGCTTGCCTGGACTATGCCAAACGCTTTCCACCGGATTGGCCGCTGGAAATCAAGGTGGTCAAAACCGAACCACGCCACAACCAATCGGCCGAAAAATGTTTACTGGCTGAACGCAAACGCATTGAATTGGCATGGCCTGCCGACACCTTGCGCGTTGTTTTGGATGAACGTGGGCTCGCCCTCAGCACCTTGGATTTGGCCCAGCGTTTAAAAAACTGGCAGCAAGAAAGCGTGAACGTGGCGTTTGTCATTGGCGGACCTGACGGGCTGGACGCAGAATTCAAGCGCAAAGCCCATTTGGCTTTGCGCTTGTCAGACCTGACGTTGCCTCACGCCTTGGCACGGGTGATGTTGATCGAGCAGTTGTACCGGGGAATCTCCGTGTTGGCCAACCACCCTTATCACCGAGAATGAGGTCATGCCGCCCTCTATTTACTTGGCCTCACAAAGCCCCCGCCGACAAGCCCTGCTCGGCCAAATGGGTCAACACTTTGAGCTGTTGCTGCCAGACCCGTCAGAAGACGTGGAATCCCTTGAGGCCACCCAAGCCGGTGAATCGCCACGCGACTATGTGCAACGGGTCACCGCCCTGAAATTGGCATCTGCCTTGAACCGTTGGCGCCTGCGGGGCCTGTCGTTGGCCCCCATTTTGTGTGCCGACACCACCGTGGCGCTGGGCGACGCCATTTTGGGCAAACCACAAAACCGCCGGCAAGCCCGTGACATGTTGTCCGCCTTGAGCGGGAAAACCCACGTGGTTTTCACGGCGATTGCCGCTGGCACCCCCACCGAAATGCGCCATGCCCTCAGTGTCTCGAAAGTGCGTTTTGCGGCGTGGAGCCCAGGTGAGATCGAAGCCTATTTGGACTCGGGAGAGTGGGACGGCAAGGCAGGCGCATATGCCATTCAAGGGCGTGCGGCATCTCACATCGCTCACATCGAAGGCAGCTATTCGGGGATCATGGGTTTGCCCGTGCATGAAACCGCTGAATTGTTAAAGCCGCCTTGGAAAGGTCTGTGATGGGCATGCAGCAAGACATCTTGATCAATTGGTCGCCACAAGAAACCCGTGTGGCGGTGATTGAAAACGGCGCCCTCCAAGAATTGCACATGGAGCGAACGCTGGAGCGAGGCTTGGTTGGCAATGTTTACCTGGGCAAGGTGTCCCGTGTTTTGCCGGGCATGCAGTCGGCATTCATCGATGTGGGTTTGGAGCGGGCTGCTTTTTTGCACGTCGGTGATTTGCTCAGCACCATCACTGCGCGCCACGCCGACAGCGACACGCCCAGCAGCCAGACCCCCGTGCCGATTGAAAAACAGGTGTTTGAAGGCCAAACGCTGATGGTGCAAGTCATCAAGGACCCGATTGGCAGCAAAGGCGCACGCTTGTCGACCCAAATCAGTTTGGCCGGTCGCATGTTGGTTTTTTTGCCCCAAGACAACCACATCGGCATCTCTCAAAAAATACCTTTTGAGCAGCGTGAAGACCTGCGCAACAAGTTACAAGCACTCGCCCATGACAAAAGCGCACCTGCAAATCCAGGCGGGTTCATTGTCCGCACCAACGCTGAGGACGCCAGCGATGCCGAACTCACAGAAGACATTCAATACCTGCGCAAAACCTGGTCTCGGATCAAAGAAGCATCCACAACCCAGCCAGCCAAAACTTTGTTGCACCGCGATTTGAATTTGTTGCAACGCGTCCTCAGAGACTTGGTGGGGGAAGGGACGCAAAGCATCCGCATCGACTCCAAAGAGCAGTACGAAGCCTTGCTGACCTTTGGTTCTGAGTTCATGCCCTCTGGGGCAGCGAAGTTGCAGCTGTACAAGGGTGAGCGGCCCATCTTTGATTTGTATTCCGTCGATGACGAGATCAGCCGCGCCTTGGGCAGGCGTGTGGACTTGAAATCGGGGGGCTATTTGATGATCGATCAAACCGAGGCCTTGACCACCATTGATGTCAACACCGGTGGCTACGTGGGTGCGCGCAACTTTGATGAGACCATCTTCAAAACCAACCTCGAGGCGGCGGGTGCCATTGCGCGCCAATTGCGTTTGCGCAATTTGGGCGGCATTGTGGTGGTCGATTTCATCGACATGTTGACGCCTGAGCACCAACAAGCGGTGTTGTTTGAGTTTCGCAAGCATTTGCAGCGCGACCGGGTGAAAACCATGGTCAGTGGGTTTTCCCAATTGGGCTTGGTGGAGATGACGCGCAAGCGCACCCGCGAATCCTTGGCCCATTTGTTGTGCGAGCCCTGTCCTGCTTGTGACGGCAAAGGGTCGGTGAAAACAGCCCGCACCGTGGCCTACGACATCTTGCGTGAAATTTTGCGCGAAGCGCGGCAATTCAATCCCATGGAATTCAGGGTGGTTGCGAGCACCCCGGTGATTGACTTGTTGCTCGATGATGAAAGCAGCCATTTGGCTGGTTTGAGCGACTTCATAGGCAAACCCATTTCATTGCAAAGTGAGCCCTCCATGGGGCCAGAGCAATACGACATCGTGTTGCTTTGACCGCACGACGCCCATTGCCCATGCGAATCGCCTTTTTGAGCCGACACTTTGACCCGCAAGGGGGAGGTGCTGAGCGTTATTCTGTGGCCGTGGCGCAAGACTTGGCCCTGCGCCACGAGGTGCATGTGTTTGCCCAGACGTTTGGCTCGGCATCGCCCCTAGGGTGGGTGCCACACAAAATTCCTGGCCCGTTGCGCCGCCCCAGGTGGATCAATCAGTTGTGGTTCGCCTTGGCAACGGCCTGGCTGACACGCCGTGGCTTTGATGTGGTGTACTCCCATGAGCACAGTTGGCATGGCAATGTTCAGTGTTTTCACGTTCTGCCCATCCGCCACAGCTTGCTGAAAAACCGCCACGGTTGGCGCAAATTTTTGCGCGTTGTGAAGATCCTCACCAGCCCGAGATTGCTGGCTTATTGGTGGCTCGAGGGCTCGCGTTGGCGCGGCGTTTCCAACGGTCACAGGGCCGTGCTGGCTGTGTCTGAGCCCTTGCGCATGACCTTGGAGCAAACCTACCCCGCTGCCAAAGGCCAAGTCCATGTCATCACACCAGGGGTGATTGCCGCTGCGCCCAAATCTGAGTCAGACCAACGCCGAGCCCGAGAGGCCCTGGAACTGCCGGTGGACGCGCGGCTGGCATTATTGGTGGCCAATGACCCCCTGCGCAAAGGCCTCAAGACGCTGATCCAAGCCCTGGGTTTACTGCCGGACGCATGGAAACTGGTGGTCGCCGGACACATCCCACCGCCATCGACTTATCGCGCCTTGGCCGAAAAGGCCGGTGTGATGGAGAGGCTTTTGTTCATCGGCCCGCAGCAGGATTTGCGCTTGGCCTATCAGGCCGCAGATGTGCTGGCCCACCCCACCTTGGAGGACACCTACGGCATGGTGGTCTTGGAGGCCATGGCCAATGGTTTGCCGGTGGTGGTCAGTGGCTTGCCGTACTGCGGCATCAGTGCCGAATTGACCAACGGTACACAGGCGCTGATTTTGGCCGACCCCACCAACGCCCAAGCCTTGGCCACGGCTTTGCAGCAGTTGGTGAGTCAACCCGAATTGATGCAGCGCCTGGCTTCACAAGGCCATGCCTGGGCCGAGGAAAAAACCTGGTCCCAGTGCGCTCGGGCGCACGAAGCCTTGTTTGAAAATCTCATGGCACAACGGCATTGAGCGGTCAGGTCGCTCAACGGCCCTCTTCATACCCCGTGAACAATTTGAGCGCCATGTGCGCCCAGGTGCTGCGGTGGTTGACCAACACCCGGGGCAAGGTAAAAGCCGCAGGCCCCTGGGCAGATGTCGCCCGACCTCTTTGGGTGGTGGTGGCAGACACATAACCCGCTTGTTGGACCCATGCCGGATGTTCGGGCAAAAAACGACCGTAGGGGTAACAAAAATGGCGCACCTCGGTGCCCAGCATCTGCTCCAACTCTGACTTGGAACGCTGAATTTGGTGGCGCACCGTGGCCTCACCGGATTGGCTCAAGTCGATGTGGTCACAGGTGTGGGATCCCACGTCCATGCCTGCAGCCACCCATTCACGCCAAGCGGAAATGTCCATCAAGGCTTTGGTGGCCATTCCAGAAGCTGCATCCCACTGGTTGTGGCCTCCGATGTGGTGGCTGACCGCATAGCATGTGGCGGTGTATCCAAATTGACGCAAGATGGGCAGGGCGTTCGCGTGCGTGTTGGCATACCCATCGTCAAACGTGATGCCCACAACCCGGCCGCTCAAACTGCCGTTCAGGTAAGGCTCCAAGTCGCGCATGGAGAGGCCTTGAAAGCCCCAGGTTTTCAAAAAGCGCATGTGATGCGCAAAGCGCTGAGGGCTGACGGTCATGCCTCGCAATGGCGCACCTGAGGGCGGCATGTCGTCGACCTGGTGATACATCAGAATGGGGATCGTCTTCATGCGTGCGTTTGCATGGCTTGTCGGACGGAATCGGGCGAGCGCTGCGCCAAGCCCCGCGGCGCTTGGGTGTGCTGCCCCTTGAGGATGGCATCCAAGCGAGCCACGTTCTCAGGCAACTGGGAGCGGTCATTTTCCGCATGCCACAGGTGCAACACCGTCAGCGCAAAACGGCCATTTTTGTGGTGCACGCCGTGGCGGATCAAGCGCACCGCCAAATCGGCATCCTCGTGGCCCCAACCTTGATAGCTTTCATCAAATCCATTCACCGCCACCAAATCGGTGCGCCACACCGCCATGTTGCAGGTGCGCGCGCTCTGCCAATGCGCAGGTTGTCTGCGTCGCCAGCCTTGGCCAGGCAGGTTGAACAAAGGCAACCAACGATTGATTTGTCCGCTCAAGCGGTGCTTCAACCATGCCCATCGCCCCCATTGGTGAATGGGCCATTGTTGGGCCTCTGCTTCTTGTGTCAAAAGGGGGCCCAGCAACAAGCGACTGCCCGGCACAAACCAGCCCGGTTGCGCCAAGCGGGCATGCTCGGCGATGAAGTCGGGGCGCGGAACACAATCACCGTCCAAAAAAATCACCAGATCGCCTTGGGCTGCAGCCACGGCCAAATTGCGCGCCGTAGCTGCCCGAAACCCGTCATCGGCTTGCCACAGGTGGTAAATCGGCACAGCGGCCTGGTGGGCCATCTGGCGGATGAGATGTCGGGTGGGGTCCGCCGAACCGTCGTCCGCGATCAAAATTTCAAACGGCGCTTGTTGCTGGGCCAACAAGGCGTTCAGCACCAAACGCAGGGCTTGCGGCCGGTTGTAAGTGGTGACGACCACGGAGATCTTCATGTCGTTGCAGCCGGCTTGGACTCATTCAGGTACATCAGCTTGAGGTAGCGGTAGTAAGTGCCCTCGGCATTGGAGACGGCCAGGATAAAACCTTCGCGACCATCCAAAAATCCGCGTTGCAATACATAAGTGCGAAAAAACGCCCACAAGCCGTGCCCAATGGCCTTTCGCAAGCTTGACTTTTTGCCTTTGCGTTGCAAGTTCAGCGCGCCTTCGCGGGAATAATGGTTCAACTTGCTCAGCACTTGATCCAGGTTTTGAAAACTGTCGTGCATCAGCAAGCCCTGAAAGTTCCAAACAGGCCCTTTGCAGATGATTTTTTCGTGCACCAAATCATCGCTGAAGCGGCCATGCCCGCGCTTGAAGACGCGACACACCGGGTCCGGCCACCAGCCACTGTGGTGAATCTCACGGCCACAATAACGCGACAAACGCGGCAGATTGGCGGCGATATAACCGCCCCCATCGCGGTTGACAAATGACTGTATTTCTTCGGCCAACTCGGGTGTGACCCGTTCATCGGCGTCAATCGACAACACCCAGGGCAAGCTGGCCAAAGACAAAGCATGGTTTTTTTGTGCGCCAAACCCAGACCAGTCACGGTGCTCCACCCGCGTTGCCCATTGCCGGGCAATGTCCAAGGTGCCATCTGTGCTGCCCGAGTCGACGACGATGATTTCCTGCGCCCATTGCAAGGCCTGCAAGGTGGCGCCCAATCGCTCGGCCTCGTTGAGCGTGATCACGATCACTGACACCGCACACCGGTCCATGGATGTCTTGATCATGGGGCTGAATTAAGCAGGTTGCTCATTGAATTGCAAGCGGTAGAGTGAGGCATAAATGCCGTTGAGCTGCAGCAACTCCTCATGGTTGCCCGTTTCTACCAAGCGACCTTGGTTCAAAACGGCAATCCGGTCCGCGTTTTGAATCGTGGACAAACGATGGGCAATGACCACACACGTCCGCCCCTGCATCAAATTGGCCAAGGCAGCTTGAACTGAGCGGTCCGACTCGGCATCCAAGGCAGAAGTGGCTTCATCCAAAATCAAAATGGGTGCATTTTTAAAAATGGCCCTGGCGATCGATATGCGTTGGCGCTGCCCGCCAGACAAGCGCATGCCAGCCTCACCCACCCAGGTGTCCAAACCCTGGGGCAGGGCGGAGATGAAATCCCAGGCATTGGCGGCTTTGGCGGCCTTCTCCACAGCGGCCTGGTCTGGGTTCGCATGGCCGTAGGCGATGTTGGCCGCGATGGTGTCATTGAAGAGCAACACCTCTTGGGTCACCAGCGCCATGTGTTGCCTCAATGACACCAAGCTGTAGTCTTGGGCATCCACGCCATCGATCAAAATTTGTCCTTGGGTGGGCGACATGAAACGCGGCAGCAACGCAGCCAAGGTCGACTTGCCCCCACCAGAGGCCCCCACCAAGGCCAGGGTTTGGCCTGGCTCGATGCACAAGTCAATCGCATCCAAAGCCCGAGGGGTGGACGGTCCGTAACTGAAACTGACGTTGCGAAACTCCACACGGCCTTGGGGTTGGCGCCATTCGATGCGCCCCTTGTCCTCTTCCTCAGGGCTGTCTAAAAACGCAAAAACGCTTTGGGCACAAACGCGTCCGCGTTGCAAGGCGGTGTTCACCTCGGTGAGTTTTTTCAGCGGGGCCAGCAGCATCAGCATGGCGGTGACAAAGGCCACAAATCCGCCCACCGTGGTGACGCCCGATTGTGGGTCAACTTGGTTGACCTGCTCGAGTGCCAAATAAACGATGACGGCCAAAGCGATGGACGCGGACAAATGGGTCAAGGGTGTGGTGGCCGAGGCGGGAATGGCCTCGCGCATTTGAGAGCGGCGAAACCGCCCATTGGCGGCCTCAAAACGCTGCTTTTCAGTGGCTTGGCCTTGGTAAATTTTGATGATTTTTTGGCACAAAACCGACTCTTCAAGCACATGGGTGATGTCGCCAATCGACTCCAAGCCTTTGCGCCCGGCTTGTCGCAGGCGCTTGGAAAAAAGGCGCACAAAGCCAATGATGAATGGCCCCACGCTCAAGGCGATCAAGGCCAAACGGACATCCAGATACAGCAAATAAGCGATCAAGGTGGCCACCGTCAAGGCTTCGCGAAAAGCCGAGACCACCACTTGTGAAATGGTTTCGCCAATGTTGAGCACGTCGTACAACACTTTGGAGATGTAACTGCCCTGGGCGTCCGCAAAGGCGGTGGAGGGCAGGCGCAGCATCTTGGCAAACATGTCATTGCGCAAGGCCATGGTCACATGGGTGGTGATCCAAGTGGCGACATAGTTGCTGACATAAATCAGCACGCCTTTAACCAAAAACAGGCCCACAATGGCCAAGGGAATGGCCAAGATGTGCGCTTTGGTTTGAACTTGAAAGCCCTGATCCAGCAAGTACTTCATCATGGCCGGCAACATGGCTTCGGTCACCGCGGTCAAGGCCATTCCCACGAAAGAAATCGCATACGCCCATTTGTAAGCCTTGGCATAGCCAAACAAACGTTTATAGAGGGCGGAGGTGGGCACAGCGAGTCAAATACATGGGGATGGTGCTACTATAGCGGTTGCTTCGTCTTCCAATTTTTTGACTTTGTTTGACCGCTGCCCTCCCTTAGTTGCCAGATTTTTTTCTTGGATGTTGCTCGCCCAATGTCTGGGGGCATGGCCTGCTTTGGCGCAATTCCGGGTTGAAGTCTCCGGTGTGGGCCTGACCCAAATCCCCATCGCCATAGCCCCCATGCGCGGCGAAGAGGCTTCACCCCAAAAAATATCAGCCATCGTTCAAGCCGATTTGGAACGCAGTGGCCAATTTAGGGGAAATGCCTTGACCGCTCCCATGGATGAGCTGGCCCGGCCCGATTTCTCTGCGCTCAAGCAAAAAGGTGATGAAGCCTTGCTCACCGGCAGCATCACCAAGTTGGCAGATGGGCGTTTTGATGTTCGCTTCAGGTTGTGGGATTTGGTGCGGGGCCAAGATTTGGGTGGGCAGAGTTTCGCCACCCCCACCGGGGATTTGCGCATGATCGCCCACCGCATTTCCGACTTCATTTATGAAAAACTGACGGGTGAAAAAGGCGTTTTTTCAACCCGCATCGCTTACGTCACCAAACTGGGCACCCGCTTCACCCTGTGGGTGGCCGATGCCGATGGCGAAAATGCCCAAGCGGCATTGACCAGCCCAGAACCCATCATTTCACCCAATTGGTCACCCAATGGGCAAGAGTTGGCCTATGTGTCCTTTGAGGCGCGCAAGCCAGTGGTCTATGTGCACGATGTTTACTCTGGAAAGCGCCGCGTGCTGGCCAATTTCAAGGGCAACAACAGCGCCCCAGTTTGGTCGCCAGATGGCCGCAGTCTGGCAGTCACGCTCAGCCGGGACGGGGGATCACAGATTTACCTGATACCGGCTCAAGGGGGTGAGCCGCGCAGGTTGACGCAATCCAACAGCATCGATACCGAACCAGCCTTTTTCCCCGATGGCTCGGCCTTTTATTTCGTCAGCGATCGGGGGGGCTCGCCCCAAATTTACCGCACACCCATCATGGGCGGGCCTGTGCAACGCGTGACCTTCTCAGGCACTTACAACATCTCCCCAGTCATCAGCCCTGATGGACGCTGGATGGCTTACATTTCCCGCATCAATGGCCAGTTCAAGTTGCAGGTCATGGACCTCAAGTCGGAAACGGTTCAATCCATCACTGACACAGGCCCTGATGAGCGCCCCAGCTTCTCACCCAATGGTCGTTTGATCGTCTTCTCAACCCAGCTTCAAGGCCGTGAGGCCTTGATGACCACCACGGTCGATGGTCGCATCAAAGCCAGGTTGGCTGGGCAAAATGGGGATATTCGAGAGCCCCATTGGGGGCCGTTTTTAAAGCAGTAATTTTTTGGAGAACACCACATGAAAAAAAACCTCTTCCTTTTGTCTTTGCTGTCTTTGCTGGTGGCCTGCTCATCGCCTGTCAAGCTCAATGAAGTCCCCGTCGAGGACAAAGCAGGCACACAGGTCACAGCCCCTGCTGCACCGGCCCCTGCGCCGCCCCAGGCCCGATCAGCTGTGGCCAGCATTGATGCACGTCCGTTGGCTGCGGTCGCTCCTGGCCCTGCCGGGGTGGCCAAAGTGGTTTACTTTGACTACGACAGTTTTGCCATCAAGCCTGAATTTCAGTCGGTGATCGAAAAGCATGCGGCCTACATGAAGCAAGACAGCAAGCGCCGCATTGCCATTGAAGGCCACACCGATGAGCGTGGTGGCCGTGAGTACAACTTGGCATTGGGCCAAAAGCGCTCTGAAGCCGTGCGCAAAGCGCTGAATTTGCTGGGTGTGTCGGATGGTCAAATTGAGGCCGTCAGCTTGGGCAAAGAAAAGCCTGCCATGAGCGGCAGCACCGAAGAAGCGTTTGCCAAAAACCGCAGGGCTGAGATCGCCTACAAATGATGGCGCCACGCATGCTTGCAACCCTTTTGGGGTTGCTCTTCATGGTTTTTTCTTCCACGCTCCATGCGGGCTTGTTTGAAGATGACGAGGCACGACGGGCCATTTTGGATTTGCGCCAAAAGGTTGAAACCATGCGCATGTCCATCGAGGTTTTGCGGTCTGAAAATCAGTCGTTGATCAAAAAAGGCAGCGAGGTCACCGACAAAAACCAAGATGAATTGCAAGTGCTTCGTCGCAGCATGTTGGATTTGCAAAACCAAATTGAGTCCCTGAGGGCTGATTTGGCCAAGTCGCTGGGCGCCAACGAGAGCTTGCTCAAGTCCTTGTCCGAATGGCAGCGAGAGCAAAAAGACAAAATTCAAGCCCAAGATGATCGCTTGCGCAAACTAGAACCCCTCAAAGTCAGCTTGGATGGTCGAGAGTTTTTGGTTGAGCCTGCGGAAAAGCGCGAGCATGACCAGGCTTTCGACATCTTTCGCAAGGGCGAATATGGACAGGCCGCCATTCAATGGGCAGACTTTGTGCGTCGTTATCCCCAAAGTGGATACAAGCCCACGGCATTGTTTTGGCTGGGCAATGCGCAGTATGCGGTCAAAGACTACAAAGAAGCCATGGCCAGCTTTCGCAGCCTGGTGGCATTGGCCCCACACCCGCGTGTCCCAGAATCCTTGCTGGCCTTGGCCAACTGCATGATTGAACTCAAAGACACACGTGGTGCGCGCAAAGTGCTGGAAGACTTGATCAAAGCACACCCCGAGTCAGAGGCTGCTGCAGCCGCCAAAGATCGTTTATCGCGCCTGAAATAAAGCCCTGGGACGACGGTGAACATGCAAGACATTGCCAATCAGATTCAATCGGTGCTGTGGATTTGTTTTGCACTCTCTGTGGCATTTGGTGCCATCGCACAACGCACCCACTTTTGCACCATGGGTGCCTTCAGTGATGTGATCAACATGGGTGATTGGTCGCGCATGCGCCAATGGGCCTTGGTGATGGCCACCGCCATGGCGGGTTTTGCGCTGCTGTCTTGGTCGGGCCAAATCGACCCCCAACAATCTCTTTATCACACTACCAAGTGGCTGTGGTTGTCCACCTTGCTGGGTGGCGCCCTGTTTGGCATTGGCATGGTCTTGGCTTCGGGATGTGGCAACAAAACCTTGATTCGAATGGGCACTGGCAATCTCAAGTCATGGGTGGTGTTTGTCTTCATGGGGGTGTCTGCCTTTGCCACCCTCAAAGGTTTGACCGCTGTGTGGCGCACCCGCAGCATTGACACGGTGTTCATCGACATGCCTGCGGGCGCGCATCTGGGCACCTGGATCGCCACTTGGGCAGACCTTCCCCATGTCTGGCCCATGGCTGGTTTGGTGGTCGCCACTGCTTTGGCGGTCTGGGCCCTGTCGAGCAAGGACTTTTGGCAAGCTGACCATTTGCTCGCTGGTTTGGGTCTGGGCTTGTTGGTCACGGCCATGCTGTGGGTCAGCGGGCACCTGGGCTTTGTCCAAGAGCATCCCGAAACTCTGGAGTCGGTTTACCTCACCACCAACTCGGGACGCATGGAGGCCATGAGTTTTGTTGCTCCCATGGCCTATTTATTGGACTGGTTGATGTTCTACAGCGATGCCAGCAAAGTCCTGAGCTTTGGCATGGTGTCCGCTTTGGGCGTGGTCTGCGGTGCTGCTGTTTCATCCTTGCTCAATGGCAGTTTCCGTTGGGAAGGATTTGGCCAAACGGCCGATTTGACCCACCATTTGGTGGGCGCCATATTGATGGGCGTGGGTGGCGTCACAGCCATGGGCTGCACCATTGGGCAAGGGGTGAGCGGCATCTCCACCCTCAGCCTCAATGCCTTGACAGCGGTCTTGGGCATTGGGCTTGGCGCTTGGCTGGGGTTCAAGTACCAAACCTGGAGTTTGGAGAGGTCTCTCTGAATTCCGCCACCATGGCTGACCGGCGGCTGATCTCACTGCAGCGACTGTATGGTGCAGATGCCGCCCAGCGCATTGCCAGCGCCCATGTGGTGGTGGTGGGCATTGGCGGCGTGGGCTCTTGGTCCGCAGAATCATTGGCACGCAGCGGGGTGGGGCGCTTGACTTTGATTGACATGGACCATGTTTCCGAGTCCAACATCAACCGGCAAATCCACGCCACCGATGCCAACATTGGTCAGTCCAAAGTGCTGGCCATGCAAGAGCGAATTTCCAGCTACCAGCCCAGTTGTGAAGTCACTGTGGTGGATGGTTTTGTAGAGCTCAACAATTGGCCCCAGATTGCTGGCGAATCATTTGATGCGGTGATTGACGCTTGCGACCAAAGCAGCGCCAAATTGGCCATGGCGGCATGGGCCCTGAGTGCTCCCTCATGCTTCATCACTGTCGGTGCAGCCGGTGGAAAGCGATTGCCGCACTGGGTGGACATTGCCGACTTGGGGCAAGTCAGTCACGACCCCTTGCTGGCGCGATTGCGTCAAAAATTGCGCCATCAATTTGCCGCACCCAGGGGACAAAAAATGGGTTTGACCTGCGTCTTCAGCAAGGAAGTTTTGACCCCGCCGCCAGCGTCTTGTGAGCCCTTGGAGGATGGTGGATTGAACTGCCATGGCTTGGGTTCGGTGGTCAGCGTGACCGCGACCTTCGGTCAATGTGCAGCAGGCTGGGTGATCAATCAATTGGCCAATACCGCTGGTCAAAAGCCGACAAAAAATTCGCTATAATTTGTGGCTTCGCTGGATGCGTTTGGCGAATAAATGGGACGTTAGCTCAGTTGGTAGAGCAGCGGACTTTTAATCCGTTGGTCACAAGTTCGAATCTTGTACGTCCTACCAACATTGGCGGGTGACAGTTGATCTGTCACCCGTTTTTTGTTTCAGGTGATGCGAAACATGATCATCCATTCTTGCTTGCGTTGGGCAGGTGTTGCCTGCGCCTTGGGACTGAGCCTTCATGTCCATGCCATGGCTTGGTTTTTTGAACCCACCACAGCTGTGCAGTCGGTCGTACTGACCTCTGCCGAATACAACCAGTTGAAGATCAGTGCAGGCTGGGCCCAAGGAGATGCGCAAACCATGTTCTTTGAGGTGAAAAATCCCCTGCCTGGTGCGGTGTTTTGTCCAGCGGTTCAATTCATCGACAAAAGCGACAAGGCCAGCACCAAAGAGTTGCGCCCCAAGCTGTATTTACCGACCAACACCCTGCGCAAAGCCAGCGTCGCACCGGCAGAAAAAGACAAGATCAAAAGCTACACATTGATTTGCACTTGCAACAAGCCCTTGCAAGGGCCGGCCATTTGCACAGGCAGTTGAGCGTCCTGTGCGCTATGCCGGCGACTGCTGGCCCAAGGCATCGAGTTCTTCGCTCAGGGCCAGCCAACGCTCCTCGGCCAAAGCCATCTGTTGTTGCTTGCTTTTCATTTGGCGCCCCAAATCAGCCATCTCTGCACCCGACAAGGGGGAGAGCATTTTGGCTTCCAAAAGCGCCCACTCTGATTGCTGGGTTTGCATCGATGTTTCAAGCTGTTGCAATTCTTTTTTGAGCGGCTTGAGGCGATCGGCCTTGTCTTGGCGCATTTGCGCTTGGCGTTGGCGCGAGGGTCGCCCGCCTTGTGGGGAGGGATCCAACAAGGCGGTTTTTTTGGACGATTTGCTGGAGCCATCTGCTCGCGGCGTGTTGTCTGCCACCATGCGCTGGTAGTCATCCAAGTCACCGGCAAAAGATGCCACTCGGCCATGGCTGACCACCCAAAATTCATCGCAGACTGCGCGCAGCAAAGCGCGGTCATGGCTGACCAATAAAACCGTGCCGTCAAAGCCGTTGAGCGCCATGCCCAGCGACTCGCGCGTGACCAGGTCCAAATGGTTGGTGGGTTCGTCCAACAACAACAAATTGGGGCGCTGCCACACCAACATGGCCAGCACCAAGCGGGCCTTTTCACCCCCACTCAAGGTGCCCACGGCTTGTCCAACCATGGTGTCAACGAAGCGAAAGTTGCCCAAAAAGTTGCGCAGCTCTTGCTCACGCGCATGCGGCGTCACTTTGCGTGCCAAATCGATCATGTGCTGCAGAGGCGAGTCGTCGGGTTTCAACACGTCCAACTCTTGCTGGGCGAAATAACCAATGCGCAAGCCCTTGCCTTCGACCATTTCGCCCGAGATCAGTTTCAAATCGCCCGCAATGGTTTTCACCAAGGTGGATTTGCCCTGGCCATTGGCGCCCAATATGCCGATGCGCTGTCCCGCCAACACCGAAATACCCACCCCTTGCAAGATGGTCGTTTGTCCCATATCCGTGGTGTAACCCAAATCTGCTTTTTGCAAGGACAGCATGGGGTTGGGCAGGCTCTCCGGGGGCTTGAATTCAAACTGAAAGTCGGCCGCATCGAGCACGGCGTCCACCCGTTGCATCCGCTCCAAGGCCTTGACCCGGCTTTGCGCTTGCTTGGCTTTGCTGGCTTTGGCTTTGAAGCGGTCGATGAACTTTTGCAGATGGGCAATGCGATCTTGCTGTTTTTCAAAGGCCGACTGTTGCAAGGCCTGCTGTTGGGCCAGTAAGGTTTCAAAGGCGCTGTAGTTGCCACCGTAGCGGGTCAGTTGGGCATTGTCCAAATGCAAGGTCACCCGGGTGACCGCATCCAAAAAATCACGGTCGTGGCTGATCACCAGCAGGGTGCCTTCATACCGCTTGAGCCAATCTTCCAACCACACCAAGGCATCCAGGTCCAAGTGGTTGGTGGGTTCGTCCAGCAACATCAAATCAGCCGGGCACATCAGGGCACGGCTGAGTTGCAAGCGCATGCGCCAACCGCCAGAGAAACTGTTGACCGGGTTGTCCAGTTCATCCCCTTTGAATCCCAAGCCCAGGAGCATGGATTGCGCCCTTGAACGTGCGGTGTGACCGCCGGCATCATCGAGAGCGGCATGCGCCAAAGCCATGGCCTCGCCATCGTCGCGCAGTTCGGCCTGATGCAATTCAGCCAGCACGCGGTTCAGGCGCAAATCGCCTTCCAACACGAAATCGGTGGCACCTTGGTCGGTTTCGGGGATGTGCTGCTCGACTTGCGAAATCTCCCAGTTGTCGGGCATGAACCATTCGCCTTGGTCCTCTTGCAGTTGCCTGGTGATCAGCGCGAACAAGCTGGATTTTCCAGCCCCATTGCGACCAATCAACCCGACCTTTTCGCCCACTTGAATGGTCGCAGTGGCCTGAGAGAGAATCACTTTGGTGCCGCGTCGCAGCACGATTTTTTTGAAATTCAACATGGGGCTTGTTTCAGTTGTTGTTGGTCCAGCAACAACACTTGGTCGTCTCCTGCGCTGGTGCTCAGCCCAATGGGCGAAAGCCATGGAAAAGCCGCGTCGAAATGGTCGCGCTCGTGGCCAATTTCCAGCACCAACACCCCGTGGGGGCTCAGGTGTTGGTGGGCACCAGCGAGCAAGGGCCGGACAAAGTCCATCCCATCGTGGCCGCCCGCCAAAGCCAAGCGCGGTTCAGCCAAAAATTCAGGCGGCAGCTGTTGCATGCTGTGCTCATTCACATACGGAGGGTTGCACAAAATCAAATCGTATTGGCCCAAGGGTGGGGCCAAACCGGCCACCGCGCGCCATTCGATGCGATGCGACAAACCATGCCGCTCACCATTGATGCGCGCGACCGCCAATGCATCGGTGCTGATGTCGCTGCCTTCAATCTGTGCATCGGGGTAGGACATGGCTGCCAACACCGCCAAGCTGCCGTTACCCGTGCACAAGTCCAAAATGCGGTGCGGGGCTTGGGTCATGAAATGATCGATGCTTTGCAGGGCCAACACCTCGGCAATCAGGCTGCGCGGCACGATGCTGCGCTCGTCGATATAAAAATCTACGCCCTGCAACCAGGCTTCTCGCGTCAAATAAGCGCTGGGTAAACGTTGGTCGATGCGCTGTTGGAGCAATGTCATACAGGACTGGATTTGTTCCACCGACAAGGGATCGGTATGCATCTGTGGGTCGGTGTCCAGGGGCAAACCCAAGCGCCACAACACCAACCACGCGGCCTCATCGGCCATCGCCAAGGTGCCTTGCCCCAAGGCCACCGCGGAGGACTGCAACATCTGGCAGCCCTGCGCCATCAGTTCTGCCAAGGTCATGGGTGTTGGGCGGCCACCAGCCGCTCCAGTCTTTCCAACACACCTTGGTAGATGTTTTTCAAGGGCTCAATGTCTTGAAGGCGCACATTTTCATTGACTTGGTGAATGCTGGCATTGGGCGGACCCAACTCAATGACCTGCGGGCAAATTTGAGAAATAAAGCGGCCATCGCTGGTGCCACCCGTGGTCGAGAGTTCTGTGCGCAGGCCGGTCTCGGCCAAGATGGCGGCTTGCACCGCCTGGCTCAACTCACCGGGTTGGGTGAGAAAGGGCGAGCCGCCCAAGGTCCACTGAACTTGGTAGGTCAAACCGTGGCGGTCGAGGACAGCTGTCAAACGGTCCTTCAAGGACTGAACACTGGACTCGGTGCTGAAGCGAAAATTAAAGTCGAC
This sequence comes from Pseudomonadota bacterium, assembly GCA_041174965.1. Lineage (GTDB taxonomy): Bacteria > Pseudomonadota > Gammaproteobacteria > Burkholderiales > Burkholderiaceae_C > Limnohabitans. The sequence continues at coordinate 20,555 of JBEDFU010000037.1, forward strand.
CACCACTTCACCCGGAATCACATTGCCCACACCCGTACCGGCGTGGATGTTGCTCACCTGCCAACTGGTGGGCGGGAAAAAAGCGTTGCCTTCGTCCCAGCGCAAAGCGACCAGTTCAGCCAAGGCGGGCGCCAGTTGGTGAATGGGATTGCGGGCCAATTGAGGGTAAGCAATATGCCCTTGAATGCCTTGCACCGACAGCTTACCCGTCAAAGATCCGCGCCGACCGTTTTTGATCATGTCACCGGTGTTTTCGACCGAGGTGGGTTCACCCACGATGCACCAATCCAAAACTTGTTGGCGCGACTTCAAGGCCTCACAAACCACGACCGTGCCATCCACCGAAGGGCCTTCCTCATCACTGGTCACCAGAAAGGCCAGGTTGAGCGACGTGTCGGGATGGGCCGCCAAAAAATCTTCTGTGGCCACCACCATGGCGGCCAAAGAGGTTTTCATGTCGCTGGCCCCACGCCCGTACAAGCGGCCATCGCGGTGACTGGGGGTGAAGGGGTCACTGGACCAGTTAGCCAGGGGCCCGGTGGGCACCACATCGGTGTGTCCTGCCCACACCAATGTTCGGCTGCGCGGCTGGGTGCTGGGGCGTAGCGCCCATAAATTGGTGACGCGAAAATTCTCAGGTCCGCTGGCGATGGTTTCGCACACAAATCCCAGAGGCGCAAGCCGCTGGGCCATCAGGCTTTGACAACCTTGATCGTCTGGCGTGAGGGAGGGCCGGGCGATCAGCTGCTCGGTGAGTTGCAGGGTGCGCGACATCAGTCGCGAAGCAATTCGTTGAGGCTGGTCTTGGCACGCGTTTGCGCATCGACACGTTTGACGATCACTGCGCAATACAAGCTGTACTTGCCGTCCGCACTGGGCAAGTTGCCAGACACCACGACCGATCCGGCTGGCACGCGGCCGTAATGCACTTGGCCCGTTGCGCGATCGTAAATTTTGGTGCTTTGACCGATGTACACGCCCATGGAGATGACCGAGTTTTCCTCAACGATCACACCTTCAACAATTTCTGAGCGAGCGCCAATGAAGCAGTTGTCTTCAATGATGGTTGGATTGGCTTGCAAGGGCTCGAGCAC
>JBEDFU010000038.1:0-25024 GCA_041174965.1 Pseudomonadota bacterium
CGTTCATGCAAACCTTTGAGACGCTGTTTTTGGCCTTCAACCGCTGGTTGCTGATCGCCATCTTGGGGGTGATGTCACTCATCATCTTCACCAATGTGGGGCTGCGCTATTTGACCAATGAATCCATTCCATGGGCGGAAGAAGTCGCCCGACATTTGATGATTTGGCTGACCTTCATGGGCTGTGGTCCCGTGTTGCGCTACGGCGGTCACATCGCCATTGAAAACCTGCAAGACGCCTTGCCAGCAACTTGGGCTCGCGCCTTGCGCTTGGTGATTGTGCTGCTCATGTTGGGCTTGTTCGGATTTTTCATGTATTTCGGCTGGGAGTACATGGACCGCACCCAGTACCAACTGACACCCGCCACGCAAATTTCATTTGCCTTTATTTATGCCGCTTTACCCTTGGGCATGTCCCTGTCGGTGGTGCATTGCCTGCTGATCATGCGCGACTACATCTTGGATCGGCGCTTTGCCAGTGACGCGCACTTTGACGCCACGGCCAGCGCATCGCTATGAGCGCCAGCCTGATCTTGCTGCTGTCGGTGTGCGTGTTTTTGGCCATGGGTGTGCCAGTGGCCTTTGCCCTGGGTCTGTCCACCGTCACGGCATTGGCCTTGACCGGCAACTTCCCCCTGTTGGTCCTGCTCAAAGAAACCTTCACTGGGCTGGACAGCTTTCCCCTCATGGCTGTGCCATTTTTCATCTTGGCCGCAGAGTTGATGAGTGGCGGCTCCCTCACCACGGTATTGCTCAAATTTGCCGGGCAGTTTGTCGGCCATAAGCGCGGCGGACTCGGCTACACCAATGTGGTGTCGCTGACGTTTTTCTCGGGCATATCGGGCTCGGCCTTGGCCGATGCAGCCGGGCCAGGATCGATGTTGATTCGCATGATGGACAAGGCTGGATATGACAGGGCTTATGCGGCGGCACTCACTGCGTCCACCGCCATCGTGGGGCCCATCATCCCGCCTTCGATCATCATGATCATTTACGCCTTGGCCGACGACCGGGTGTCAGTCGGCGCTTTGTTCATTGCCGGTGTGATTCCCGGCATATTGATCGCGGCGGCCATGTGCGTGGTCAACTGGCACATCTCGCGCCAACGCAACTACCGCGGTGAAGGCGCCCTGCCCCCTTGGTCTGAGATATTGAAAACCAGTTGGAACGCCCTGCCGGCCATCTTGTTGCCGGTATTGATATTGGGGGGTATGCGCGCCGGTTGGTACACCCCGACAGAGGCGTCGGTGGTGGCCGTTTTTTACGCCATCGTGTGCGGGAAATACATCTACAAAACATTGACCTGGGCCATGATCCCCGACATTTTGTGGCGCTCGGCCCTGCTCACCGCATCGGTGCTGATCATCATCGGCATGTCGGCTTCATTCGCTTGGGTTTTAACCATCGAAGGGGTGCCGCAACTCATGGCCAACTGGATCAGCAGTTTGGACTTGAGCGCTTGGGGATTTTTGATTGTCCTCAACGTGTTTTTGCTGCTGTTTGGCATCTTCATCGAACCCTTGCCCGGGGTGATGGTGTTGGTGCCCATCTTGGCACCTGTGGCGGCCAAGCTGGGCATTGACCCGATCCACTTTGCCATGATCGTGATCTACAACCTGACCCTGGGCATGATCACGCCCCCCGTGGGCGGCCTGCTGTTTGTCACCTCCAACGTCTCCAGGGTCCCCATGACCGATCTGACGCGCGAACTCAAACCCTTTTTGTGGGCCCACGGCGTGGTGCTGCTGGTGCTGACCTTTGTGCCGGCATTGAGCACCTGGGCGCCAAATGCTTTTGGGTTCAAGTGAAATGAACCAACGAAGCCCCTCGAGAGGCCTCAGCGCTGGTCAGTGATCACGGGTCTTTTGTGACAAGGACCAGATCATCAAATGACGCCAATGCGCCATTTTTTCATCATGATGTTGGCTCGAATATTGGGACATTCTGGCCTGAGGCACTGGCCAAAAAACCCAGCTTGACCCGCATGCCAATGTGCACCGCATCCCAATCGGGTGCGTGCAAATGCGTCAACACGGTCACCCCCTCATCCAGCCGCACATAAGCCATCAAATAGGGCGTTTCAACGCCACGAACCATCCGGGTGAATGTGTAAATTTCACCTTCGCCTGCACTGGCCCGCCATTCGGTTTGGTCACTGCCGCAGTGGGGGCAATAGGGTCGAGGGTAATGGTGTGACACATCGCAAGCCAAGCAATGCTTGAGCATCCATCGGCCTTGCTGGGCCTGTTCCCAATAGGTGTGGTTTTCAGGATTTTGCAGCGGGTCTTGAAAGACCAAAGGGGTGGCGGGTGCGTTCATGTCAAACCCTTTTCATGATCAAGGTGGCGGCGCCATGGCGCGAGCCCAAAAATCCACCGATGCCATTGGCCAAGGCAAACTCCAAGTTCGGCACCTGCACTTTGGGATGGGCTTGACCGCGCAATTGGCGCACCGCTTCAATGACCTTGGTCATCCCACCACGGTTGGCTGGGTGGTTGTTGCACAGGCCACCCCCATCGGTGTTGACCGCGAGCTTTCCTTGCCCGGCGATCAACTGACCATCGGCGACAAATTGACCGCCCTCACCTTTGGCGCAAAAACCCAGGTCTTCCAGTTGCATCAGCACGGTGATGGTGAAGCTGTCGTAAATGGAGGCGTATCGAATGTCGCGGGGGGTGATACCGGCTTGCGCAAATGCACGGGGCGCGGTCCATGCTGTGGCCGAGTGGGTCAAATCCACCTGCCCACCCGATTGGCCCTTGACCGAGGCCGACATGCCCACCACTTGCACCAGCGGTTGGCGCAATGATTTCGCCACATCGGGATGAACCACCACCACCGCACCGCCGCCATCGGTCACGACACAACAGTCGGCGCGCCGCAAGGGGTCGGCCACACGGGGAGAGTCCAACACATCCTGCACCGTCATCACCTGTCGCAGCAATGCGTTCGGGTTGTGTTGCGCATGGTGTGACATGGCCACCTTGATCCATGCCAACTGCTCTGACGTCGTGCCAAATTCGTGCATGTGGCGCATGGCACACATGGCATAGCTGTTGAGCGGCGTGGGCATGTAAGGGCGCTCAAACTCGGCATCCGGCGCGGTGTCGCCATAGTTGCGCGGCTTGGTCCCGCTGGAGCCCTCGGACTTGGGTCGACCCGCCAAGGTGACCAAGGCCACTTTGCAACGGCCGGCTGCAATCGCTGCTGCTGCTTCACCCACATGCGACAGGTAAGAGGCCCCACCCAGCTCGGTGGTCTGCACCACTTGAAGCCGCTTCAAGCCCAAATAGTCAACGATCGATGTCGACCCCAAACCGGGTGCATCGCCCGCACAGAAATACGCATCCACATCGTTGAGGGTCAATCCGGCATCGCGCAAGGCGCCATGGGCCACATCGGCATGCAAGCGCGCCACCGAATGGTCTGGCGCCACCCGCAAGGGGTGCTCGTAAATGCCGGCCACGCAGGCTTGAACGGATGCGCTCATGGGGTCACCGCGGCATGGCCAGATGCGTGTGCTTCAGCGACCAAGCTTTGTGCAAGCAACCACACGGGGCGATCGACCAATTTGCCATCCACCGCGATGGCGCCCAAGCCATGCTGCTCGACGGATTGCAACACACGCTGGGCCCATTCCAATTCACTGTCGCTGGGTGCGAATCCCTGGTTGACGCCGGCCACTTGCTTGGGGTGAATGCACAATTTCGCGCCCATGCCCATGCGCCGCGCGCGCGCCACATCGCTGGCCAAGGCCTGGTCATCGGCAAATGCCAAGGTGACGCCGTCAACCGGCGAGCGCACACCGGCCAATCGTGAAACCAAGACCAAATGGGTGCGCACGGCATTGAGTTCTTCGCCATCACTGCCCATGCCCGCATCAGAAGCAAAATCGACCGAACCAAATATCAACCTGTCCACCGCGGGCGCGCTGGCCAGTTCCCGAGCGCGGTCCCAACCAAACACACTTTCGACAATCGGCAACAGGCGCTGATCAGGGCGCAGGCTTTTGGCCAGTTGGATCAACAAATCGGGTTCCTGCGCCTTGGGCAATACCAAGCCACGCACGCCTGGGTGGCTGAGCAAATCCAAATCACCATCAAACCAAGGCGTTCCGTAAGCGTTACACCGCAGATAAATGGGTTTGTCAGGGCGCAGCCATTGGCCAATGGCTGCGCGGGCAGAAACCTTGGCCTCGGGTGCCACCGCATCCTCCAGGTCAATGATCACCGCATGGGCGCCGGTAGCCAGGGCCTTGTCAAAACGCTCGGCACGGTCGCCAGGGACAAATAAGTAGCTTTTCATGGGTCATATCACCGCGAGTTCGCGCAGTTTTTCAATTTGTTGATCGGTAAAACCCGCCTCTTGCAGCACTTGCGCCGTGTGCTGACCCAAACTGGGCGCGGCCACGGCGGCCACCGGCCCGGCCGTGATGGGACACGCCATGGTGCGAATGGGGCCTTGCGGGTGGTCCACGTTGACCACCATGCCCATCTCCTGTGCAAATTCATTGTCCAAGGCTTGGGCCACATCATTGACCGCCGATGCGGGCACTTGGCCTGCAAACACGGTCAACCAATGGGCAGTGGTTTGTTGTTGCAGCACTTCGTCCAAGGCCACGTTGAGCTCAAGGCGATTTTTCAATCGGGCCGCAAAACTGCCAAACCGCTCATCGGTGATCCACTGCGGGCGGTTGATCTTTTCACACAGCACGGCCCAAAATTTTTCCTTGTTGCACATCACAAACATCCAACCATCTTGGGTGCGGTACAACTCGCTGGGCACCAGGGAAGGATGGCCAGACCTGGCTTGGCGTCCTGTGACCACGCCTTTGTTCAGGTACCAAGTGGCCAAATAAGCCAGGTTGTACATGGCCACGCTGTATAGGCTGACATCCACATCTCTGCCTTTTCCGGTTTGCCGAGCCGACAACACGCCCGCGAGCATGGCCAAGGCCGCCGTGGTGCCGGTCATGTAGTCCACGATGGACAGGCCTGCGCGAGAAGGTGGGCCGTCGGGTTCGCCGGTCAAGGACAAATAACCCGCTTCGGCTTGCATCAAATAGTCGTAACCCGGCCAATTGGCCCGCGAGCCATGGCGCCCATAAGCCGACAGGTGCGCACACACCAAAGCGGGCTTGATGCGCCCGAGTTGCTCGTAGGTCAGGCCCAGTTTGGGGGGCAAGTCACCACGCAAATTGTTGAACACCACATCGGCGTCGCGCGCGAGTTGGTGCAACACGGCTTGACCTTCAGGGTGTTTGAGGTCCAGGGTCAGGCTCTTTTTGTTGCGGCTGAAGGATTGATAGAAGTGGCTGTCACCCGGCCCAAAGAAATGGGGGCCCACCATGCGGCCCACATCGCCCCCATCTTTGCGGTTTTCAATTTTGATAACCTCTGCACCCAGGTCGGCCAGGTACTGGGTGCCAAATGGCCCCGCACCATATTGCTCGACCGACAAAATGCGCAAGCCTTGCAACACAGGCGCTGCGGGCGGGTTGGTGGAAGATGTTGTCATGAAAATTTCCTTGTCGCCATGGATGTCAAGCCGCCAACAATTGGGCCAGCTCGCGGGTGCGGATGTGGGGCAAGTTCAGCACGCCGTCGCGCAATGCGCTCGCCGCTGACACGGTCCAGGCCAGAGCGGCGTTGTCCATGAACTTGGTCACGATATCGGCATGGGCAATGGGCCGACCGGGCGCGCCGCGGTTGATGGGTTCTTGGTGCACGACCTGGCGGCCATCGGCGAAATGCAGCACCACCTCACCCGGGAAGTACTTGGGGTAATCGGCTTTGGGGTCGACTTCGTAGCGCACTTTATCGGCCAAGGCCTGGGTGAGCGGGTCTTGCATGGCCTCGGGCTCCAAGGCCTGCAGTCCAAACTTGCCATGGCGCAAGGCTGTGGCAATGCCATATTGCACGCTGAACTGGGCTTCATACGCATTCGATGGTCGGCGCTTTTGGGCCACTGGCTCGCACACCACCGGCACATAACCCTGGGCCACGCGGGCCACGATGTGCGACAACTCTCCCCGCGCCAACTCGGGGCGCAAGGCGCTGGCCGCATCGATGCAGGCATGGACAAAATGGCATGCAGGGATGGGCTTGACCGCCACCCGCATCAACTCCCACGCCACGCCCAAACCCTGTGTGGCCAATTCCATGCGACAAGCGTCCAGGGCTGTTCCCAAATGGCTGGCGTATAAACCATATTGGCCTTCGTAGGCGGTGGATGGTCCGCTCATGCCGCGCCGCGCCAAGGCCACCGCCACGATGGCGCTGGAAGCCGCCCACCCAGGGTGGAAGCGTTTGGTGCCTGCGCCCTCTTTCAAAAACTCCAAGGTCCCAGCGGCCATCGACAAGGCGATGCCCTGGGCCTGCACGGTTTGCGCCTCGTCCAATCCCCACAAGCGAGCCGCCGCGATCACGCAACCAAAAATACCGGCCACTGCTGTGGGGTGAAAACCCGCTTTGTGAAACACGCCACCAGCCACCATGCCGACGCGGGTGGCCACCTCCATGCCGGCCACATAAGCCAGCAGCAAGTCTTCACCGGTGCTGTCTTGTTGGCAGGCCACGCTGAAAGCGGCGGCAAACACCGAAGCGGTGGCATGGACCACGCTGCCGGGGTGGGTGTCGTCGTAATCTAAACCGTGGATCAACAAGCCGTTGATCAAGGCCGCATCGCGGGCGGGCAAATGGGCTTTCATGCCAAACACCGGAACAGGGCCTGTGCTGGGGCACAGGTCTTGCATCGCCAGAAAGGTTTGTTGGGCAAAAGGGTAGCGCCCTGAAGCCAGCGCAATGCCCAGGGCATCCAAGATCAGGTGCTGGCCTTGGGCCACCACCTCGGCGGGAAGGTCGCGCCAGTGCAACGCATGCGCCCAATGGGCATAGCTTGCCGCAATCGGGCCAGCCACTGGGGTGGTGTCGGCGTCAGGCTTTTGCATGTGAATGACCTGACTCAATCGTCCACGGCATGGCCACGACAGGCCACCAAAATGATGCGCTCAAAGGACATGATCTCGACGCCATCCTGGTTGATGCCACGGGTGTGCACGGTCACGATGCCTTGGTGGGGGCGTGACTTGGACTCGCGTTTGTCCAACACCTTTGTTTCGGCATACAAGGTGTCGCCCGCGAACACCGGGCCGCTGAGTTTGATGTCTTTCCAACCCAAATTCGCAATGGCTTTGGCACTGACGTCATTGACCGTCATGCCCACCACCACCGCCAAGGACAAGGGGCTGTTGATGAGCAAGCGTCCAAATTCGCTTTTCTTGGCGAACTCCATGTCGCAATGCATGGGGTGCTGGTTCATGGTGAGCAGCGCAAAACTGATGTTGTCTTGGTCGGTCAAGGTGCGGCCTGGGCGGTGCTCATACACATCGCCAACTTGGAAATCCTCAAAGTAACGGCCATAAGAGGTGCGGTAACGCTGGGGTCCGATTTCGCGGGCTGTGATCATGGGTTCTCCTGTTTGTGGTTTTAAAAATGTTTCATGCCAAACTTTTTTCTTCGGCCAACGTCGGGTAATCGTTGTAACCATCGGGCCCGCCGCCGTAAAAGCGTTTGGTGATGGCCTTTTGATAGGGTCCATCGGCACGGATGCGCTCAGGCAAATCAGGGTTGGCCATCCACAAGCGGCCAAACGAGACGGCATCGATGGACCCATTGGCAATCAGGGTTTGGGCGGTTTGTGGGTCAATCCCACCGTTGGCAATGATGGGCCCATCAAACACCGGTCGGGTGAGGGACAGCATTTGATCGCGGTCGAATTGGCCTGCCCAAAAATTGGTGTCGGCCAACTCCAACCAACCCATGCCATGGCGGGCGAGTTCATCGACCAAATAGCGGTAAGTGGGAACGGGGTCCGGGTCCAACGCGCCATTGAAAGTGGTGAAAGGGGAAATGCGCATGCCCACGCGACCCGCAGGAAATTCGGCAATCATGGCGCGCATGGCCTGCAATGCGAATTGAGCGCGCCCCTGGGGTGAGCCCCCATAGGCATCGGTGCGGCGGTTCAGATAGGGTGATAAGAACTGATGGGGCAAATAGCCATTCGCTGCATGCAACTGAACCCCATCAAAGCCCACTTCGCGCGCGGCACGGGCCGCACGGCCAAATGCGGCAATGGTGTCTTCCACTTCGGCCAAAGTCATTTCACGCGAAGGACAGGCTGTTTTCTTGCGAAAAATGCCTTGCTCATCGCGGCCCCACACGGTGATGGTGTCGATGTTGTCGTTCACCCCTGACGGTGACAGCGGGGGATCGGGTTGCTCCCGGTTGTCCGCGGCCACGCGCCCGCCGTGCCACAACTGCAGCGCGATCTTGCCGCCGGCTTGGTGCACGTGATCCACCAAAACCCGCCAAGCAGCGATTTGCTCAGCGGTGAAGATGCCTGGTGTGCACTCCCAAGCGTTCGAGCGCAAAGCCACATTGGTGGCCTCGGCAATGATCAGGCCCGCAGAAGCCCGCTGCACATAGTGCTCGGTCATCATGGGGGTTGGCACGCGCTCAGGGGTGGCTCGCGAGCGGGTCAATGGCGCCATCCAAATGCGGTTGGCAAGTTGAAGGTCACCCAACTGGATGGGTGAAAACAAGTTGGACATGGTGTTCGGTCTCCTGGGTCGAAAGGGAAGTCAGCGTTCAGCGGTGCAGCACCTTGGGTCTCACGCCATGGTGGGCACAGCCCAGGCCTGCACCTGGGCGCCGTTTTCGCGCAATGGTTTGATCTGTGCGTATTCTTTGGAATGCCAAAAGGCCTTCAGATGGTCCATGCTGGGAAACTCCAACACGATCAGGCGTTGACCATCGTGCTGGCCCTCCATGACCTCTAGGTCCTTGCCAATGGCCAGCACCTTGCCACCATGCAGCGCCATCAAGGGCTGGACTTGGGCTTGGTATTGCTTGTAGCGCGCCATGAACGCTGGGTCTGGGCTGAGTTGGGCTTGGATGATGAACAAAGCGGGCATGGTGTCAATCCAATGGCTGGGTCAGTTGTGCGATGAGCAGGTCCTTGAGCTTGCCGCGCTCGACTTTGCCCGTGGGGTTGGACGGAATCGCATCAATGAAAAAGTAATGGCGCGGTCGCTTGAAGGCGGCCAAATCGGGATTTTGCAAACAAAAAGCGTCCATGGCCGCGGCATCCAGGGCGGGGTCTTTGCGCACGATGGCAGCGCACACCACTTGGCCCCACTTGGTGCTGGGCAAGCCCACGGCGGCTGCGTTGGCCACGCCTGGGTGTTGGAACAAAATGTTTTCAACCTCTGAAGGGTGGATGTTTTCGCCACCGCTTTTGATGGTGTGGTCCATGCGCCCCATCACGGTGATGAAGCCCTCGCTGTCGGCCACCGCAGCGTCGCCCGAAAAATACCAGCCGTTGCGCAGCGTCTCCGCGGTTTTGTCGGGCAGACCCCAGTACTCGGTGAACAAGGTCGGGCCACGGGCGATCAGTTGACCAATTTCACCGGCGCTGCAAACCTGATTCGGGTCCACGCTGTCGTTGCGAATCACCCGCACTTCCATGTTGACCGCCGCTTGGCCTACGCTGCCCAGTTTTTCTGGCCGCCGTCGGTAGTCACACACGGTGACCGCCAGGGCTTCGGTGGAGCCGTAGATGTTGCCAAAGTAGTCTGGGAACAAAGCCATGCATTTGCGTGTCACGTCGTCGGCCAGGGTTTGTCCGCCATAAAAACCACAGCGCAAACTGCTCAGGTCGTATTGGCTCAAATCGGCGGCCACCAACATCACCATTTGGGTGGGCACACCGTGCAACACGGTGATGCGCTCAGCTTCGACCAAAGACAAGGTTTCGTGCACATCAAATCCACGCGTCAGCACATTGGTGCCGCCGATCTGGATGAAGGGCATCAACTGCAAATGGAATTGGGCAATGTGGAACAAGGGCTTGTTGTGCAGGATCACATCGTCGTGACGAAACCCCACTTCGACCGCCATGGTCATGCTGCCCACGATTTCGGCCAAATGGGATCGCACCACCCCTTTGGGTCGCCCCGTGGTGCCGGAGGTGTACATGATCAAGGCCGGGTCGTGCCAATCGACATGAACCTGTGGCTCCTGATGGCCCCCTGCGGACACAAAGTCATCGAAACGGATTTCGCCCGCTTGAACCTGGTCACCAATGTAGATGAGCTTTTCCAGCTTCAATTGGTCTTTGATGGCCATGACCGGCGCGCGCAGGTTTTCCTCGAACACCAGCATCTTGGCGCCACAGTCTTCGATGATGTACTTCACCTCGTTGGGCGCCAACCGGTAATTGATGGGCACGGGAATCGCGCCCAACTTCATCAGGGCGTAAAAGCCTGTGATCTGCTGTGGCAAGTTGTAGGTGAAAAAGGCCACCCGATCGCCTTTGACCACACCGCTGGCCGCAAATGCACCCGCAGCGCGGTTGACCCAGTCATTCCACTGGCCGTAGGTCCAGCGTTGGCCTTCAAAGACCAAGGCGGTTTTGTGCGGCCATTTCAAGGCCGATTGGGTCATGGTGGCAGCGAGGTTCATGGCTGGGTTGTGCAAAGTGGTTTCAAAAATCAAATCATGCGGGGCCAACGCGCCCAATGGAATCCGAATGGCACGTCATCTGTGAGGTCCGGCTTGGCGTGTCCCCTGGGCGTAGGCAGATCAAACGCATCCATCGCCACCCCACGGGCCTGCAAAGCGGTCAAGGTCGAAGACGGCAGCACCCCGTGGGTCATGCCCTGCTGTTCAAAAGCCACTTGTGCCAGCCCCAGGCCGTGCAGGTTGACAGCCGGCCATGAGGGCCACGCAGGTCTGTGTCGGCTGGCTGTTGTGGGCGCGTGCGCCGCTGGGCCGGCATGCCATTCAGGTCGGCCATGGAAGCGCGCACAGGCCGTGCACCCATGGCGTGAAAAGGTTTGTCCGCGCCAAGCGTGGGCCGGCACAAAACCATGCTCGCGGGCCCGCCATGGTTGGTCGTTGATGGTCAAGTCGCCCTGCAGCAGCAAAAAATCTTCATCCACGCTGTAATGCCCGGGCCGAATTCGGCGCCAGTTCGGGGGGAATTGCACCAAGGCCCAAAAGTGATCTGCCGCCAACGACGGCAAGCGCGCCAATTGAACCGGCCCACTGGCATCGGGCATGGCGTATTCCCGCCAGGTCAAGTCCAAAGAGGGGTTGAGCGCCATGCCCATGGCTCAGGCCTTGCCCATGCGGATCTCGCAGAGGGCCTGCGCCACCAAGCGCTCACCGCACATGAGTTGCTGATCGATGTGCACCACCCAATGGCCCGCGGGTGCATCGATGGCCATCACCTGGCCGCGTGCCACCAGGTGGTCGCCGGCAAAGGCCATGGATTTCATTTTCAAGGCCATGCGCTGGATGAACGCCTGGGGGCCAGCCCAACGCATGGCCTCCCGCGCAAACACAGCGCCAAAGGCTTGACCATCGATCAACACGCCCGGCAATTGCTTGGACTGGGCATGCGCTTTGTCATAGTGCAAACGGTGCCAGTCCCAGGTGGCCGCACCATAGGCCACCAAGTCAACTTCGGTGAAGGTGTGGGCCTGCTCTGGCAAGGCATCGCCAGGTTGCAGCTGGCTGGGGTCAAGGCTGGGTCTGAGCATGGGGCACCAAAGGTTGAAAGACCAAGGCTTCGCGGTTGGTCGCCACGGTGTGGCCTTGCGCATCGGCATACGTGGCCACCGACATCACAAACAACTGCGTCCCACCCCTGGAGGATGGCTTTTCCACCATGCTCTCCAAAGTCCAGGTCACAGATATGCGGTCGGTTGCCAAGATGGGGCGGTTGAAGGTGTAGTCGTTGCCGGCGCGGATCATGCGGCAGCCGGGCACAGGCAAATGCCACTCATGCCCGATATACCCATCGGCATCGGGTGCGCGGTGGGCATATTGGCAGGTCTCACACACCAGCGTGGGTGGGGCAATCACGCCCGCGTGGCCAGCGGCTTGGGCGTAGGCCTCATCGACATACAAAGGGTTGTCGTCGTGCATCGCCAATGCGAAGTAGCGGATGGATGCATGGCCCAAAGCTTCGCGTGCAGGGTAATGCACTTGCCGACCAATCAGCGCTTGCAGTTCTGGGGTGAGCAAGGCCATGGGTCAGTCCAATATCGCGAACGGATCGACTTCGATCTTCATCTCGGGCCTGAGCAATGCCTCACAAATCAAACCGGTCGATGCTGGGTAAGGCGTGCGCAACAAAGCCGCGCGCACGCCAGCCACATTGCGGTAGTCGGCCAAGGCATTGGGCGTGACGTATTCAATGGTTTTGACCAGATTTTGTGGGCCAGCGCCAGCGGCCTCCAGCACTTTGAGAATATTGCGGTAGGTGTACTCGGCTTGTGCCACCACATCGTCTTCGTGCACCACCCGTTCTGTGGCCGGGTCCAAGGCCCCTTGGCCCGACATGAACAACAGCTTGCCTGCTTTGACCGCAGGGCTGTAGGTGAGTTTTTCATAGCGGGTCCAACCCGGGTTGATGCACTCCAGCACATCGCGCGAGGCGATGAAGTCGTATTGGATCAAAGCCTCGGGATGCACCAAGCGCGGCATCATCAACCCTGCGGCACCAGGGTAGATGGGCCCCAAATGCTGTTTTCGAATGCGCCCGGTCCCTTTGTACTGGGCCAAGCCTTGGGCCGTGAGGTAATCCACGGTTTTGACCACATTGTGGAAACCCAAACCCAGCGCAGCCAGCATCTTTCCCGCTTGCTCAAAGATATAGGCGGTTTGCGCGACGATGTCTCCAGCACCCACGATGCGCCCCTGGGCATCGACCGGTTGAATGGTCGGCAAGTAAACCACCCCTGCCGAGTCGCGCGCGGGCGAGGCCCGGGAACCCACATCGGTGGCCGCACCCACCGGGCCGGCGGTGATCTCGATCTCAATGAAGGCCTCTGGCCGGAGCAAACTTTTCACCGGCACGGTGTGCACCGTGGGCTGATGGGTACCAAACACTTCCGCGCGCACCGCTGCGGCTTCGGCGTAACGCTCAATGCCTTCGGGCCGGACGTATTCGACCACCCTCACCACATCTTGAAAGCCCATGCCGGCCCCCTCCAAGATGGCAGCGATCTTGGCGTAGGCCGTGCGCACCTGATCGGTCATGCTGCCGCGCACAACAATTTTTTTGGCGATGGGGTCGTACTCGGACGCTGTGTGGCCTGACAAGTAAGCGCCGCGTTCGGTTTTCAAGCCCAAGGAAAAGGAATAGCGCGCATAGTCGTACCAAGGGTAGTGGGCGGGCGTGATGGCTTGGAGTTTCATGGTGATGATGGGTCGATAAAAAAGAAATCAGGATGTATTTTTTTGCCACCAGCCACTCAGTGCTTGGAGGTGTTCCTCGCTGGGGTGCGAAACCGCGCTGGGCATGCCTGGCGGTGGATGAAGGCTCAAATGGGCATAGGTGTCGTTGTGTGCGGTGGTGCAGTGAAGCGGGGCTTTGACTTGCGGCCATTGGCCTGCCCAATCAAATGACCAGTGCGCGCGCCAGGCACCGGCATAGCTGTCGGGCTGTTTCATGGCTTCCAACACCCAGGCGTTCAAGCGCACAGGGTCAATTTGAGAAGGCTGTGGCTTGCGCTGCGACATGCGGCGATCAAACCAAGGCCACCACAGTTCGGCATCGCGGGCATGGTGCCAAGCGCGCAACCAATGGGCGCCCTCCCAACTGGGTTTCACATCGGGGATGCCATCTGCCATCAGGCGGGCACGTGTGACTGCATCTGCCCACAAGGGCGCATCCAAGACCACAGAGGCCACCTTGTCAGGGTGTTGCACAGCCATGGCACAAGCCAAGGCCGCGCCGCCCTGGTGGCCCCACACATGCACCCGCTTGACACCCATGTGGTCAAGCACATGGGCCACGGCACGCACCCAAGTGGCGTGGTCTTGCGGGTTGCCGGGCAGCGCGTCCGATTCGCCATGGCCTGGCAAATCCAGCGCCAGCACCGGGTGCTTTTCAGCGATGGTCAACATGGCCGATTCATACAAACGCGATGAGCCCGGTGCATGGTGCAGCAACAAAACCGGTGTGGCCTGACCCCAGTCACCTCGGCTTCGCACCGCCAACTGCGCCCCTTCAAAATCCACATAGGTCTCGGTCAAGCGCTGGGGCAGCGCCTGGCAAGGGGGTGCTTTGGGCACGGGTTGGCTGGCCGGGTGTTGGGCCAGCAAACCCATTTCATAAACAGACGCCGCTTCAAACTCACGCGGCACATCGGCCATCCACACGCCGTCTGGGTAAAGATGACGGGTCAGGTACATGCTGTCGCCAGGTCGGTTGCCAAAGCACACCGGCACTTTCAAATCTGGCACCACGCCCAAGGCGCGGTGGCGAAACGGGGCCGCATAGCCCACGCGGTAGCCATCGCCCGCTTGCAGCAGCTCGACCACGCCACGGTGCAAGAAATCCAAATCGGGCACATCGGTGTCGGAGCGGTTGGCATCAAACTGTTTGTTCCATGGCCAAAACACATGCTGGTCGCGGTAGCGAAACCACAACCGCAACATATGCGCCGCGTCCCATTGGGGAATGATGGGCTCCAAGTACGCCTCGAGTTCGCTGGGCGAATAGGCTTTGGCAAACACGGCAAAGCCATCGGCCAAGGCCATGCTGCAGCGATCCGGGTGCCGGGCCGCAAACTCGACAGCGATGGACGCACCGGTGTGCCGCCCATAGGTGGCTACTTGCCCAATGCCCAAGGCCGTCAAGGTTTCTGCCAGGGCGTCCGCAAAATCTTCCACCGACGGTCCATCGATGGGCAAGGGGTCGGAAAGGCCAAAGCCCGGGGTATCGAACGCAAAACAGGTGTACTGCTGGGCGAAGATGTCCATCAAGGGCCGCATCACTTTGGATGAACAGGGTGACGCATGCAGCAAGGCGACTGCAGGCCCTTGACCAGCACGCAAATAGTGCACGCGCCGCTGGCCCACGGTGACGAAATGTTTGGTGATCTTCATGGTCTGGCGCCTCAATAGCTCTTGGGCAAACCCATGCGCTCGCCCAAAAAGTTTTTCACCATCTCGTTGGATATGGGGCTGAAGGGGCCCAAGCGGGTGTCGCGAAACAAACGCTCCATGGGGGTCTCTTCCACCAAGCCATAGCCACCCAAAATGCGCATGCATTTGTCGGTGGCCCGCACCGCGGTTTCGGTGGCCGCCAGTTTGGCCATTGCGGCCTCGGTGGCGCACTCGCGCCCTTGGCTGAGCAACCAAGCCGCTTTGTAGGTGAGCAAACGAATTTGCTCCAACTCGGTGGCCACTTCTGCCAAGGGGTGCTGCACCGCTTGAAACTGCCCAATGGAGCGACCAAAAGCCTGCCGGTCCAGCGCGTACTGCAAGGCCTGTTCCAAAGCCGCGCTGGTGATGCCCACATACATGGCGGCACACAGAATGCGTTCCTCGTCCAAACTGGCCAGCAGGTGGTACCAACCGCGACCGCGCTCGCCCAACACCGCCGCTTCCGGGGCTTTGGCATCGTCGAAAAAGACCTCGCAGGTGCACGCGGCGCGCATGCCCATCAACTCCAAACGGCGCACGGTGACCGCCGGTTGTTGGCGCGGTGTGAGCACCAGTGACATGCCACGGGCGCGTTTGCCTTCGGTCTCCGGCTCGGTTCGGCACAGCACCAAAATGGCATCGGCATCATCGGCCAGCGATGTGTACAACTTTTGGCCCCGCACCGTCCACTCGCCATGGCTCAAGCTGGCGCGGGTTTTCAAGCTGAGCACGTCGGTGCCCCCACCAGGTTCGCTCATGCCAAAGCCCATCAAAAACTCGCCCTTGGTCAACAGCGGCAAGTAATGGGCTTTTTGCTCGGGGGTGCCCACCTCCATGAAAACACGCGCGGTCATGGAGGTCAGCAACCAATCGGTGCCCAGGGAGGGGAACCGCCTTGACAACTCCTCACACAAGATGGTGCCTTGCATGATGTCGCCGCCTGCACCGCCATATTCTTCGGGCAATGAAATGCCCATCCAGCCTTGCGCAGCCAATTTGGGCCAAATGCTGCGCGGGATTTTGCGCGCACGGTCATATTCGCGAATGGTTTTTTCTGGCAGCTCGGCATCCAAAAAATGGCGCACACTGTCGCGCAACATTTGGTGCTCGGGGATGGTGTCGAAATTCATCTGCCAGTCCTTGTGGTTGTGTCGCGTGATGTCATGGCGCTGAAGGGGTGAAGTCCATCCATCCATCGATCTTGGCGTAGAGCAAAGCCCCTTGGGCACTGGCCATGGCCGCTTCCACTGCGCCGGCAGGTCGGTGCACAAAAACACCTTCACCAAAATGTTCACCACCCCACTGCACGCCACCCGTGAGCACAAACATTTGCCACCACACGGCATGAAAGCCTGCGGTGGCCTGCTGGTAGCCCGGCGCCAACCGCAGCAGCACGGTTTGCTGCCCGGTGCGCGGATTGCGGCTGAGCACACGCACCGATAGATGGGCCAAGTCAAAACCTGCCAAAGTCCCTTCGCCGCGCGCATAGGCTTCGCCGGGTTGCCAAACCAATTGGGACGAAGTGACTTGGCACAAACGACCCCGATTGCCCAAAGAAGCTTCATCGCTGGCGGCGATCAAATGATTGGCACCTGCCAACTGGGCTGAACACACGTGGCGGCTGACCGGGCCACTTTCATTCGATTGCCCTTCAAAACCGAGCAAAAGCTCCACCCCAGGCTGGGTCTGGGCATGGTGAATCCACCCTGGGGGACGCCAAAAATAATCCCCCGTTTGCAATGCACCCTCGCCATCCAAATTCACGTTGCCGCCCAACAAAAAACCTTCTTCGACGGAGTCATGGCAACAATGCGTCAAGTCGCTGTAGCCCGCTTCGAGCTGAACCAAGTCCAGCCGTCGGGTGCTTTGGGGGTCGAGGTACAGGTTCTTTTGCCGGTACTTGGCAAAGTTCGCTTCGACCTGATCGGGTGGGCCCAGGTTGTCACGAAACGCTGGGGCCAAGGTGCGCAGGTAATCCAAGCCACTTTCCCAGGGCATGCTGCGGGTGTCTAAAACCGTGGCGTGTTGCAAGCCCATGCCAAAGACTCAGCCGTTGGGGGCAGATTGCCCATCGACAGCCACAGACTCACCAAGGTAGACCTGCTGAACCAAGGCACTGGAGCGCACTTCTTGCGGCAAGCCCACAGCCAACACCTTGCCTTGGTGCAGTACCGTGATGCGGCTGGCCACCGCAAAAACCACGGCCATGTCGTGCTCGGTGAAAACGCAAGAGACGCCCAACTGCACCGCCACCTTGTGCACCAACTGAATGGATTCCAAGCGTTCTTGGGCAGCCATGCCCGCCGTGGGCTCATCAAGCAACAACAACTTGGGCTGGCTGGCCAAGGCAATGGCCAACTCCAGGCGCTTTTGATCGCCATGGGCCAAAGTTTTGGCGGTTCGACTCACTTGAGAGGCCAAACCCACCAGATCAAGCAGCTCTTTGGCCCGCTCCACATGCAAGCCAGCGGCGGGCGTCCAACACTGCCAACTTTGGCCAGCATGCGCTGACAGGGCCGCTTGCACGTTTTCTAAAACAGTCATCCCATGAAATACCCGGGTGATTTGAAAGGTGCGGCCCATGCCCAAGCGGGTCAAGCGGTGCGGCGCAAAGCCAGTCACATTGCCCCCATCGAACCAAATGCTGCCCGAATCGGCTTTGAGCAAGCCCGTCAAGGTGTTGAAAAAAGTGCTTTTGCCAGCGCCGTTGGGGCCGATGATGGCGTGGAACTCCCCGGGCTTGACATGCATGTCCACGTTTTGTAAGGCCTGCAAGCCGCCAAAGCTTTTGGATATGCCTTGAACCTGCAGCACATAGTCACGGGCCGGTGCACTCATGCATCACCCTTTTTGAAGCGCCCCACCAAACCAGTGGGCATGAGCAAGACCAACAACACAATGATGATGCCCATCGCCAGCGGCCAGTATTCGGTTTTGCCACTGATCATCACTTCCAGCACCACATAAACCGCAGCGCCCACAGCAGGACCATAAAAAGACTGCACGCCGCCCAGCACCGCCATCACCACCGGTGTGGCGCTGGCGGTCCAATTGAGCCAAGAAGGAAACACATTGCCAGTTGAAAAAGCGAACAAGGCACCGGCCAAACCGGCAAAAGCAGCGCTGATCACAAAAGCCACCCACTGGTGTTGGCGCACATGAACGCCCACATATTGCACCCGCAAAGGGTCGTCTTTGAGGGCGCGCAAGGTCAAACCAAAAGGAGACTTGACCAAGCGGTGCAGCACATAAACACTGGGTACGCACCAGGCCAAGGCATAAACGTAGTAACCCAAAGGCGTGCCCAAAATACCTGGGGGCTTGAGCCCTGTGATGCCATCGTCACCGCCGGTCAAACCGGAAGCCTTCAAGGCCACCGTGAACAGCAGCATTTGAAAAGCAAAGGTGAGCATTGAAAAATAAATGCCGGAACGACGCACCGAAAAAAAGCCGATCACCGCCGCCATCGCGGCTGATACGCACATGGCCGCGAGAGGCGCCATGACAAACATCCAAGTCACATCCAAACCGCTGCGCTTGAAAAAAATAGCCGCAGCATATGCACCCACCCCAAAAAAGGCTGCATGACCAAACGACAACATGCCCCCAAAACCGAGCAGCAAATTGAAGCTCATGGCGTACAGGGCAAAAGCCAGCACCTCAATGGCAATGAAAATCCAAAAATCACTCAAAGCCCATGGCAGCAGCAACAGCACTGCGCACACCAGGGCAAGCCATTGGCGATGGGCTGTCATTCTGGGCTTCCAAACAGGCCCCAGGGCCGAACAATCAGCACCACAGCCATGCACACAAAAGTCATGACCACAGACCAACCCGGGAAAGCCAACACCCCGTAGGCATTGATCACCCCAACGAGCAAAGAGGCCACCAAAGCCCCCATCACACTGCCCATGCCGCCGATGACCACCACCACAAATGCGTCAATGATGATTTGCACATGCAAACCCGGACCCACCGATACCACCGGAGCAGCCAAGGCACCCCCCAAACCGGACAAAGCAGCTCCCAAGGCGAACACACTGGTGTAGAGCCAACGGGTGTTGACACCCAAGGCACCCAACATGGCTCGGTCATTGGTGGCCGCACGGATGAAAATTCCCCAGCGGGTTTTGTGCAATAAAAACCAGAGGGCAACCGCCACCAGGACGCCCACACCGATCAAAAATAAGCGGTAATTGGGAAAGATGATGCCCAGAGTTTGGGCCGCACCAGATAAGGCTTGGGGCGCGGTCATGGAGCGGTCTTCATTACCCCAAATCAGTTTCACCACATCGCCCATGATGAACACCAGCGCAAAGGTGATCAAAAGTTGAAACTCGTGGGGTGCGTTGTAAATTCTGCGCAACAGTCCCCACTCGATCAAACCACCGACCACGGCGAGCACGACCGTGGCGGCCAGCAAGACGAGGGCAAACATGGCCCCACCCTCGCCCCACTGGGCCGACAAGCTGACGGCCACAAAAGCCCCCAGCATGAACAACACGCCGTGAGCGAAATTGAGGATGCGCTGCACGCCAAAGATGAGCGACAGGCCCGCCGAAATCAAAAACAGCAACATGCCATTGGATACACCGGCCAGGGTTTGGCGCGCCAACACAGTGGGCTCGAGCATCCAGGCGAAGTGTTGAGAGAAAAACTCCATCATGGTTGCAAGGGTGAGGTTTGAAAAGGCATGGATTCAGTTTGCCAGAGCCGCGGACAAGTTGCAATCACTATTTGTCCGGACAAAAGAAAAATGGTCTTGCAGATGCGGGTTTACCCCAGCGCACCCATTCGGTGCAATCCCATTCTTTTGTTCAGATCAGGACAACTTCGATTGACAAGCACCCGAGCAGCACCGCAGAATCCAGCACGCATCAACCGAGGAGAATTTTCATGTACACATTGATCAGAAATCGTTTGTTACCGGCTGTGGCTTTGGCTGCAGCATTGATCTCACCGGCAGCACATGCGCAAGCTGCCAGCGGAAATGACCCCATCAAGCTGGGCCTGATCGATATTTACAGCGGTGGTTTTGCCTTCATTGCTGACTCCATCCGCACTGGCTTTCAAATCGCCGTGGATGAAGCCAACGCAGCAGGCGGCCTGAAAGGACGGCCTTTCCAATTGGTCAGTGCCGACATGGGTGGACAAGTTGAAAAAGCGGTCACCGAAGGCCGACGCATGATCTTGGAAGACAAAATCAAATTCGTCACCGTGGGCATCCACAGCGGTGCCGCCATCGCGGTCGGCAATCTGGGCAAAGAACACAAGGTTTTGGTCACCGGTGGCTTTGCCACCACCAAGCGGCTCACCGGCGAATCGGGTCACCCTTATATTTCTCGCGCCAATTTATCAACCGTTGAAATTGGCAGCGTGATTGCCGAGTACATCAAGGCGCGGCCCGACATCAAACGCATTTCCACCATTGCCCCGGATTACGAATACGGCCAGCAATTCATTGAAGACTTCATGCGCGCACTCAAAGCGGCACGCCCCGATGTGGTGGTGGTGCGCCAAGAATGGTCTAAGTTGGGTGCCACGGATTTTTCTGCACACGTCACCGCTTTGCAGGCACAGCCGGTTGATTTGATCGTCAATGGCGGCTTTGGTGCCGACCTGGTGAACCTGCTCAAAGCCGCCAAAGACTTTGGTTTGTTCGCTGGCAAAACCCAATTTTTCACCCACGGCTTGGACCTGGTGAAAATGAGTTCGGTCAAAGATTTGTTGCCAACCAACACCGCTGGCACCGTGTGGTATCCGTTCTATGCCCTCAATTCCGCCAAATCCAAAAGCTTTGCGGCCGAAGTGGAAAAGCGCATGAAGACCTACCCCACAGGCCCCACCACCGTGGGCTACTCTGCGGGCAAGATGGTCGTCGAGTCGATTCGCAAGGCGGGCACGGCCACCGATGTGGAAAAAGTCATTCAAGCCATGGCGACCATCAGCTTTGAAGGCCCCACCGGCAAAACCAAAGTGCGGGGTTGCGACAACATGGCCATGTTTGATTTTTATGTTGGCACCGTTAAACGTGACGCCTCATTGCCCGACGGCATTGGTGTGACCGACATCAAAACCTACCGCACTGAAGATTACGCCCGCCCCTGCCAAGAGCTGTTGCGCTCACGGGGCAGTTGAATCCCATGACCTTGTTAAGGGTGGAGGGCCTGGAGACCGCTTATGGCGACAGCCAGGTTCTGTTTGGCATATCCCTGGAAGTCAACAAGGGCGAGGTGGTGGCCTTGTTGGGCCGCAATGGCGCCGGCAAAACCACCACCTTGTCTTCCATCATGGGCTTGGTGCCTCCCCGCAAAGGGGCTGTGTATTTCAAAAACCAAGCGATTGCAAAATTGGAGCCATTCCAAATCTGCCGCGCAGGCTTGGGCTATGTGGCAGAAGACTGCCGCCTGTTCACATCGCTGACAGTGGCTGAAAATCTGGAAACCGCACGCATGAACGCGCGCGATGGCGGCGCACCTTGGGGACTGCCACAGGTTTTGGATTTATTTCCTGACATTCGCAACTTCTTGAACCGCAAAGCCGGTGCACTGTCTGGTGGCCAACAACGCATGGTGGCGATTGCGCGCACCTTGATGGGCAACCCCGATTTGATTTTGCTGGATGAGCCTTCCGAGGGACTGGCGCCCCTGGTCATCGAAGCCATGTTGCAACGCTTGAAGCAACTCAAATCAGCTGGTCAAACGGTGCTCATCAGCGAACAAAACCTGCGCTTTGCCAACGAGCTGGCCGATCGGGTGTACATCATTGAGAAAGGACAAATCCCTTACCAAGGCACGCCTGCTGAACTCAACAACTTGCCAGAAGTGCGGCAGCAATATCTGATGGTTTAAGGCCCAGCTTCAAGGCTTAAAGTCTGAACGCAACAAACTCATGTGATAGCTGAATCGACCGCTGGGGTGCAAGCTGTCTGAAATTTCCAGCAGCAAATTGTGGGCGTCGAAATACAAACGCTGCATGCGCAAAGCGGGGCTGCCCACAGGGCACAACAACAGGGCGGCATCTGCGGCACTGACCGAGCAGGCGTCGATGCGCTGCTCAATGCGCGCCACCTTGATGCCGTAGATCTCTTCAATCCAGCGATAGACCACCGTGTTTTTGCGCCGCTTCATGGCGGGAATGATTTTTTGAAATGCGGGATTCAGGTACACCCGCGTCAAGCAAACCGGCAGGTTGTCCTCGCCCTTGCTGCGCCTGAGTCCCATGCCAAAGATCCAGGTTTGGCCTGAGGTCAACTGCGTCTCACCCATGTTCAGGGTTTGATCCAGCTTGAGCGTTTCCCAATGGGATATTTCGAACCGGGTGGACTCGGCATATTGGAGCAAGTCATCCACCGTCTCCAAGGTTTGCACATAAGGTGTGCGCCTGTTTTGCGATGCCACCACACTGCCCACCCGGGGGCGGCGGGTGACCAAGCCAGCGTCAGTCAGCATGCTCAAGGCATTGCGGGCCGTGAAGCGACTCACCCCAAACAAGTCACACAACTCATGCTCGGTGGGCAGCAATTCGCCGACTTGGTACACCCCATCGGTGATGTCCTGACACAACTGGTTGAACACCGCCAAATAGCGCGCTTCTCCGGCCACGGCGGGCATCCGCTTGGCCTTGGTTTTTTTGCGCGCAGGAGTCTTTTTGGTGACCATGAATGAAATTTGACAGCGTTTCAGATTCCCAGTAAATTCTGTTGGTTATTTTGTCTGGACAAATGATTTTTCGGTCCCAGGATTACCCTCAGGGTATTGCCGATGGCGCAGCTGACACCAGCCATCATTTTTCCCGACTCTTCATGCCATCATAAGGAACACCATGTCAGACATCAACGCCGACAACGATCAAGAGCAACAAATGCTGGACGCCATCGAAAAATGGCTGGAGCGCGACGTTCGACCCCATGTCTTGCGCCTAGAGCATGCCGATGAATATCCCATCGAGATGGTTGAACAAATGAAAGAGTTGGGCTTGTTTGGGGCCACCATTGGGGTGGAATACGGGGGCTTGGGTTTGAGCGCAACCACTTACGCCAAGATCGTTGAAAAAATCGCTGCGACCTGGATGTCTTTATCTGGCATCTTCAACAGCCATCTGATCATGGCCGCCTGTGTGGAGCGCAACGGCACCGATGAACAAAAAAACCATTACCTGCCCAAATTCGCCACTGGCGAAATTCGCGGCGGTCTCGCGCTCACCGAACCCGATGCGGGCACCGATTTGCAAGGCATCAAAATGCGCGCCAAAAAAGATGGCGACCACTACATCATCAACGGCACCAAAACTTGGATCTCGAACGGCATCCATGGCACCTGCTTTGCCTTGCTGGTCAAAACCGATGCCTCTGCCGATCCCGCCCACAAAGGCATGTCCTGTTTCATCGCGGAAAAAGGCCCAGGCTTCACGGTGTCTAAAAAGCTTGAAAAACTGGGCTACAAAGGGATTGACAGTGCTGAGTTGATTTTTCAAGACTACCGAATTCACGCCAGCAAGCTGATCGGCGCCAAAGAAGGGCGCGGCATGCAAACCGCTTTGGGTGGCTTGGAGTTGGGCCGCATCAATGTGGCTGCCCGCGGATGTGGCATTGCAGGCGCGGCCTTGATGGACGCCGTGAAATACGCCCAGGTGCGCCACACCTTTGGCAAGCCGATTGCCGAGCATCAAGCGATTCAACTCAAATTGGGTGAAATGGCCACACGGCTGCAAGCGGCGCGCCTGCTCACCTATGACGCGGCCCGCATTTATGACAAAGGCGAGCGTTGCGACATGGAAGCGGGTATGGCCAAGTATTTCGCTTCCGAAGCCGCGCTGGAAAACGCCACCGAATGCTTGCGCATCCATGGCGGGTACGGCTACTCCAAGGAATACCACGTTGAGCGTTATTACCGCGACGCGCCTTTGATGTGCATTGGCGAAGGCACCAATGAAATGCAACGCATCATCATTGCGCGCCAAATGATTGCCCGACACCCGGCTTGATGTCTCGCAGGCCTTGGTGGGCCTGCACCCCACAGGGTGTTTGCCAACCCCTGAGTCCACTGCTTCCAAGCATGCAGTGGATTTTTTTCGTCCCTGTGGCGCAGAGATTCACGCCACCGTCACACAATGGCCATATAAACATGCATCACCCAGCCAGGATCAAGCCATGTCCAACAAACACATCGACCCCATTTTCAACACCAGCACCCAGCCCCACTTCCAAGATGTTTTAACGGCATCGTTGGCCAACCCCCAGCGGCGCAGCATGCTGCTGGGTGGCTTGGGATTGGCGGGCTTGGCCGTTTTGCCGGGTTGTGCCACCTTGGCCTCTGGCTTGGGCCCTGCCCCCACAGCTTTGGGCTTCCCGGCCGTCGCGAAAAGCTTGCTCGACACCGTGATCTTGCCGCCGGGCTACCAATACAGCGTTTTGCACGCCACCGGCGACGCCATGGATGCCAACACACCGGCCTACTCCAACAGGGGTCTTGAAACTGATGATTGGTCGCGCCGCATTGGTGACCACCACGATGGCATGGATATTTTTTACATCGATGCCCAAGGCAAGTATTCTGAAAAAGAAACCACCCGCGCTGTTTTGTGTGTCAACCACGAAAGCTCTGCAGACGCCCACTTTTTGCATCCCAACGGACAAAGCTCTCAGGGGGTGAGTGGCAAGAAGTTTTCGCAATTTGGCGAATGGGACTTGGGCAACCGACCCGAGCTGGAAGTGCTCAAAGAGATCAACTTGCACGGCGTCTCTGTGGTCGAGATCAACAAAACACCGGCAGGCTGGCGCATCAATGCCAGCTCGGCTTTGAACCGCCGCATCACCCCACAAACACCGATGCGCATCAGTGGCCCCCAGGCTTTCATCGATGACATTCGACAAAAAATGGTGACCCGCTGGGACACCTCTGGCGCCATGAGCCGGGGCACCCTGAACAACTGCGGCCACGGCAAAACCCCCTGGGGCACTTACTTGGGCTGCGAAGAAAACTGGGCGTTTTACTTTCAAACCACGGCGGGTGCCCCTTTGAC
>JBEDFU010000039.1:0-2826 GCA_041174965.1 Pseudomonadota bacterium
CTGAAGAAAGAAAAAAAGTGCCTCGGCTTGAGGCCACACCGCAGGAACTGGAGAAATTCAAAGCGCAAAAGTCGGCGATCAATGCACCCGACACGCAGCCTGATGCGGCAGCCCCGCGCAAGCCATACCCCCCGTTGGAACCCGCTGCCAATTAAAGGCCCCATCCATGAATGCCTCTGCCATGTCCCCTCGCCGTATAGCCATTGCCGGTGCCGGTGGCCGCATGGGGCGCATGCTGATAGAGGCCGTGGCGCATGCCCCAGACATGCAATTGGCCGCTGCATTCGACATGTCCAACAGCCCACATCTGGGCACCGATGCCGCTGCATTTTTGGGCCAACCTGCTGGCATACCCATCACCAGCGATATTTCTTCAGGCTTGCCACATGCGCAGGTGCTGATCGACTTCACCCGCCCCGAAGGCACCATGCAGCATGTGGCAGCATGCCGCCGTCTGGGCGTGCAAATGGTGATTGGCACCACCGGGTTCAGCGATGCCGAAAAAGCCGAGATACAAACAGCCGCGAAAGACATCGCTATTGTCATGGCACCCAACATGAGCGTGGGCGTGAATGTCACACTCAAATTGTTGCAAATGGCGGCGGTTGCCTTGAGCGACGGTTATGACATTGAAATCACCGAAGCCCACCACAAACACAAAGTCGATGCACCGTCCGGCACGGCCTTGAAAATGGGCGAGGTGATCGCCGCTGCGCAAGGGCGGTCGCTGAAAGACTGCGCGGTCTATGAGCGCTTCGGCCACACGGGCGAGCGGGTGCCCGGCAGCATTGGTTTCTCCACCATTCGCGCCGGCGACATCGTCGGTGACCACACGGTGATGTTCGCCACAGAAGGCGAGCGCATTGAAATCACACACAAGTCCGCCAGCCGCAGCACCTACGCCCAAGGCAGTTTGCGGGCAGCCAGATTTTTGGCGCAGCAACGCACGGGCTTGTTCGACATGTTCGATGTGTTGGGACTGAACACGGCCCGGACGGTCGCATGAACTTGGACGACATGCTGTCTCAAAGCGATGGCCTGAGTGTCGCGGTTGCGCTGTTGTTGTTGCTGATGTCGGTGGTGAGTTGGTTCATCATTGTGTACAAGGTGTGGTTGTTGCATCTGGCGGTTCGCCACTTCGCCGTGTGTAAAGCCCTGTTTTGGCAATCGGGCGATTG
Organism: Pseudomonadota bacterium; assembly: GCA_041174965.1. Taxonomy (GTDB): domain Bacteria; phylum Pseudomonadota; class Gammaproteobacteria; order Burkholderiales; family Burkholderiaceae_C; genus Limnohabitans. The sequence goes on from JBEDFU010000039.1 coordinate 1,179, forward strand.
GGCGCAAGCGCGTTCCCAGTGGCTGGCGGTCGATACCCAAGCGATATTTGTCCCTTTGCTGAACGCCGTCACCCAGCCCGACCTTGGTTTGTCTGCGCAAGTGGCTGCCTCGGACCAGTTGACCCGTCGGCTGCGTGAGGGCCTGCAAGCGGTTCGTTCGCGTTTGCAATTTGGCCAGGATCTGCTCGCCACCATCGGTGCGACCGCGCCATTTGTCGGCTTGCTCGGCACCGTCTGGGGCATATTCCATGCGCTCACCAATTTGGCTGTCTCAGCCCAGTACACCTTAGACAAAGTGGCGCAACCCGTGGGTGAGGCCTTGGTGATGACGGCGGCTGGCTTGGCGGTGGCCATACCCGCAGTGGTGGCTTACAACCTGATGGGTCGTCGCTTGGCCCGTTTGGACAGCGAACTCGAAGGCTTGGCCTACGATTTGCGCGCGTTGGCCCAAGCCAAGTCGTTGCCAACACCCTGAGGCCCGGCCATGGCATTTGGAGAATTTGAACCCCGCCCATTGCACACGCCCATGGCGGACATCAATGTCACACCCCTGGTCGATGTCATGTTGGTGTTGTTGGTGATTTTCATCATCGCCGCCCCTTTGATGACCAGCGCGCTGCACATGGAATTGCCGCGGGTCGATGTGCCGGCCGGTTCTGCCAAACCGGTGCCGCTGGAAATCACCATCGACGCCGAAGGCAAGGTTTCCGTGGACGGGCAAGCCTTGCCCATGGCGCAGTTGGCGGCCGCTTTGAGCCTCAGGGCGCAGTCGGCCCAGGCCAGCGAAGTGCAATTGAATATCGACAAAACCGTCCCTTACGGGCGCGTGGCCGAAGCGATGGCTGAAATTCAAAAATCGGAGTTGCGCAGTGTGTCACTGGCGGTTCAGTCTGCTGCGCCTAAAATCGGGCCCACATCCCCGGCACCGCGCAACTGAGCGCGCACGGGGTTTCTTATTGAGCCCCATGTCACACAACGATATTTCCTCCCCGCCCCGCGCACACCCCGAATACACCGCCGCTGCCATCGAGCAAGCTGTACAAGCTGCTTGGACACAGGCCGACGTATATCGCGTGACCGAGGATCCCCACAAGCCCAAGTACTACGCGTGTTCCATGCTGCCTTATCCCAGCGGCAAATTGCACATGGGCCATGTGCGCAACTACACCATCAACGACATGCTCACGCGCCATTTGCGCATGAAAGGTTTCAATGTGCTCATGCCCATGGGCTGGGATGCGTTTGGTTTGCCCGCTGAAAACGCCGCCTTGAAAAATGGTGTGCCACCCGCGCAATGGACCTGCGACAACATCGCCTACATGAAAAAGCAGATGCAGGCCATGGGCTTGGCCATCGACTGGTCGCGCGAAGTCGCCACCTGTGACCCCAGTTATTACAAATGGAACCAATGGTTGTTTTTGAAGATGCTGGAAAAAGGCATCGCCTATCGCAAAACCCAGGTGGTGAACTGGGACCCGGTTGACCAAACCGTCTTGGCCAACGAGCAAGTGATTGACGGCAAAGGTTGGCGCACCGGTGCGGTGGTGGAAAAGCGTGAAATTCCGGGCTACTACCTCAAGATCACCGACTATGCACAAGAGTTGTTAGACCATGTGCAAATTGGAAACCCCAAAGCCACGCTGCACGG
>JBEDFU010000040.1:0-3569 GCA_041174965.1 Pseudomonadota bacterium
CGGCACATCGGGAGCATTGTGTTGGGCATACACCTGCGCACAGGGGAAGCGGTCGAACAAACCGTCTTCGATCATCGCGCGGGCACCGGCGTAGCCCTCTTCACCGGGTTGGAAGATCAAACACGCGGTGCCACGAAATTGCCGCGTCTCGACCAAATAACGCGCCGCGCCGATCAGCATGGCGGTGTGCCCGTCGTGGCCACACGCGTGCATCAAGCCGGGTGAGGCCGACTTCCAGGCCAAGTCGTTGTGCTCGTGCAAGGGCAGCGCGTCCATGTCGGCGCGCAGACCGATCATGCGTGAGGCGCTGCCGCCTTCTGCGCCTGCTGCGTTGCGGGCCACTGAGGCCGCTGCCGCGCCTGCTTTCGTGCCCGCTGCAGAGCTTGCCGAGCCTGTGCTCGCTGGATGAGCCGCCGCACTTGTCGAATGGGGCTGGCCGTGGATCAGCGCCACCACACCGGTTTTACCCAAGCCCGTGTGCACCTCGTCCACGCCGCACAAGCGCAGCGCCTCTTGCACCCGCGCCGAGGTGTACACCTCTTCAAAGCCCAGTTCGGGGTGGGCGTGCAAATCACGCCGAAAGGCGGTCAACTCGGGGTGAAATTGGGCAATGTGGGCAAACGCCCTGCCCGTGGCCAACAAGCGCGGCGCGGCCATCAGTGCCCCCCCGCTGTGGCCACCCGCAAGCGCGGGTCGACCACAAAATAGAGCAAGTCCACGGCCAAATTGATGACCACGAAGATCAGCGAGATCAAACACAAATAAGCCGCCATCACCGGGATGTCGGCAAACGTCACCGCTTGGATGAACAACAAGCCCATGCCTGGCCACTGAAACACCGTCTCGGTGATGATGGCAAAGGCGATCAGCGAGCCCAGTTGCAAACCGGCGATGGTGATCACCGGCACCAAGGTGTTTTTCAGCGCATGGCCAAAATGCACGGTGCGGTTGCTCAGGCCCCGGGCGCGGGCGAATTTGATGTAATCGGTGCGCAGCACCTCCAGCATTTCGGCGCGCACCAAACGCATGATCAGGGTCAGCTGAAACACCGCCAAGGTGAACGCGGGCAGCAACAGGTGCAGCCAACCGTCCCGGGTGAACAAACCGCTTTGCCACCAGCCCCAAGAAACCACCTCGCCCCGGCCAAAGCTGGGCAACCAGCCCAGGCCCACGGCAAACACCAAGATCAGCAAAATGCCGATCAAAAACGTGGGCAAGGAAACACCCAACAGCGACACCGTCATGAACAACTGGCTGAGCCAACTGCCCCGGCGCAGCGCGGCGTACACGCCCATGGGAATGCCCAGCGCCAGCGCCAGCACCGCAGCCACCAAGGCCAGCTCCAGCGTGGCCGGAAAACGCTCGGCAATCAAGCGCGAGACCTTGGCCCCTTGGCGCAGGCTCAGGCCAAACTCGCCTTGCACCGCATTGACCAAAAAGTGGCCAAACTGCACCACAAACGGCTGGTCCAGCCCCAGGTCGCGGCGCAACTGCGCAATCTGATCGGGCCGCGCGTCTTGCCCGAGCAAAAACACCACCGGGTCGCCCACATACTGGAACAACATGAACGAAATAAACGCCACCACCCCCATCACCACCAGGGCTTGGGCGAGTCGGCGCAGGATGAAGGCGAGCATGGTGGAAGGCTTTGAGTCAATCGGTGAATTGCCAAGCTGGATGGTAAACAAATCCAGTGCTTTGACCCCAGTCTATATTCTTTTTGCTTCTGTTGAGACCAATGCCGCCACTTACAATCTGAAGGAGTTTTAAACCTGAAAACCAATTATGCTTCCCCAATCTGGCGCGCTGATCCAACAAGCCATTGCCTTGTTTCAAAACGGTGATCTGATCCGCGCTGCTAGGCATTTGCAGCAAGTCTTGCTGAACCAACCCAAAAACTTCGACGCTCTGCATATATTGGGCGTGATCCGTGGGCTCCAAGGCGACGCAAAAGAGGCAGGCAAGCTTTTTGAAAAAGCCATTGCCCTGAACCCGCGCCACCCCATGGTGCACTTCAACTATGCCAAGGCCTTGTCCGATGCGGGTTTGGACGAAAAGGCCTTATCCCATCACCACAAGGCCATCGAACTCAACCCCCAGCACAAAGAGTCTTGGCTCAACCTGGGACGAAGTTTGGCGCAATTAGGGCGCCATGAAGAAGCCATCGACGCTTACGACCGGTCACTGGCGATTGACCCGAATTTCGCCCAGGCATGGTTCAATGCCGGCGTGATGCTCCATGCCCTGGGGCGCCATCCAGATGCATTGATGGCTTTGGACCGAGCCGTACAAACGGCACCCGATTTGGCACCGGCCTGGCAATACAAGGCGCTGACCCACATGGGTTTGGGTCAACATGAACAGGCCATCCTGGCCAGTGACCGCTGCTTGCAGCTTGAACCCAACCATTCCGAGGCCGCGTACAACCTCGGGGTTTCCCACAACCAACTGGGTCATTACGAATTGGCCTTGCAAGCCTACGAACGTGCTTTGGCACTGAACCCCAACTTGACCCAAGCCTGGAGCAACAAAGGTGTCGCGCTCAACGCCCTGCGCCGTTACGATGAAGCCTTGGTCGCCTACGACCATGCCCTGACCCTGACACCAGCAGATGCCGAGTTGTGGCTCAACAAGGGGGCCACTTGCTCTGACATGGGCCAGTACGAAATGGCCATTTCAGCACTGGACCGCTCGATTGAACTCAATGCCATCAACCCACGGGCTTGGTCCAACAAAGGCACGGCCTACCTACACTTGCACCAGCATGAGCAAGCCCTCATGGCCTACGAAGAAGCCTTGTCTTTGGACCCCCAAAACGACGCCGCGCTGGAAAATCTGGGCCACCATCATTTGTCATTGATGAACTTTCAGAAGGGCTGGGGCTTCTACGACCGCCGTGGCGTGGCCACCAAATATGGCACCAAAGGTACGGGGCTGAGCACCTCCGAGCGTCACGGCAAACCCCTGTGGGATGGTCAAGCACGCAACAACCGTTTGCTGGTGTGGTCTGAGCAAGGCATTGGCGACCAAATTTTGTACGGCTCCATGTTGGCCGAACTCAGCCAATGGCCACAGCGATTGGTGGTGGCCTTGGATGCGCGCTTGCTTGGCCTCTTTGGACGCGCGCTACCAGGGGTTGAGTTCATCGATGCCAAGGCATTGGACACGTTTGACGCTTTTGACGAACACATTTCCTTGGCCAGTTTGGGTCGGGTATTGCGCCTGAAAGCAGATGACTTTGCCCACACTCCACACCCCTACTTGAAGGCAGACACCCAACGCACAGCATCACTGCGCCAAACTTTGAGCGGCAAAGGCACCAAAGCATGGGGCTTGTCGTGGCTGAGCAGAAACAACGACATTGGCGCCGAAAAAAGCCTGGGCTTGCGCCAACTCGCGCCCTTATGGGCCCATACCGATGCCCAATGGGTGGATTTGCAATATGGCGACACCGCCTTGGAGCGCCAGTCTTTTGTCCAGCGAACCACCCACACCCTGCACAAACTGGAAGAGGTGGATAACTTCAACGACTTAGAGGGGTTGTCGGCCCTCATCATGGCCTGCCAGGG
>JBEDFU010000041.1:0-4619 GCA_041174965.1 Pseudomonadota bacterium
CCAGGCAGTTGGGCTTGAAGCCGGTAACGACACCTGTGACAAGCCCACAGAGCAATGGCATGGCAGAGAGCTTCGTCAAGACGTTCAAAAGAGACTATGCAAAGCTGGCCAACAGACCTGAATCCCAAACGGTGATGCGCCAATTGAAGGCATGGTTCGATGACTACAATTCTTACCACCCGCACAGCGCATTGGGCTATTTGCCGCCACAGACGTTTCGAGAGAAACGATCGGCAAATTAAAACTGCCGGTGGTACTGAGTTACAGAGTTAACTCCAGTGTTAACACAACCGTAGGCCATCGGCAACGAGCACAAAGCTGATGAAGCCCAGGTGCATGAGGTCGAGTTTTTCGAATCGCGAGAAGATACGGCGATAGCCTTTGAGTCGACGGAACAAACGCTCCACCTCGTTGCGGCGCTTGTACATCTCGCGGTCGTACTCCCAAGGTTCGATCCGCGTCTTAATTGGTGGCACCACCGGAACGAAACCCAGATCCAGTGCCAATTGCCGTGTCTCGTTGCCCTCGTAGGCGCTGTCCATCAATAAATGCACTGGCCTACTGGTCGGCCCAAGACTGCTGGCGTCCTTCAGGAGCATCGTGCGCTTGCCCTGGCGAGAGGCAGAACGTCACGGCCGTTCGAGCCTCTGCGGCAACCATATGAATCTTGGTGTTCCACCCGCCTCGGGACTTTCCGATGGCTTGTGGGCCGTTTTTTTTAGTGCACCCGTGCCATCGGGATGAACCTTGATACTTTGAAGTCCAGCGACACCGCTTCGATCCCGATACGTACAACCTGTGCACGCTGCAACTCCTCGAACATGCGATCCAGAACACCTGCTTTGGTCCATCGGTTCATGCGCGTCTAAATCGTATGCCAGTTACCGAAGCGCTTGGGTAGTCCGCGCCATTTGCAACCATGTTCGGCCACATAAAGTATCGCGTTGACCACCTGTAGGTTGCTCAGGCTGACGTTGCCACGCTGCTTGGGCAGGCAGTGCTCAATGGTGGCGAATTGTGAGGGCGTAATTTCCATGCACGAGATTGTCTAACGCAATAGCCATGTTTGCTATTAGTGTTAACACGCCTTAGGAGCGCAAACTGCAGACCTTGAGTCGCATTGCGCTACTCATCATTGATGACTTCGGACTCAAGCCTCTGCGTGCGCCGGCCGACGAAGACCTGCATGAACTCATTGCCGAGCGCTATGAGCGCACGGCCACCATCGTCACCAGCAATCTGGACTTTACTGAATGGGATCAGGCATTCCCAACAAACCCACTCTTGGCATCGGCAACGCTGAACCGCCTGCGTCACAACGCCTATTGCATGGTGCTGGACGGCCAGTCGTACCGCATGCCGCGCCAGATGCCCACCTCAGCGCCAACAAAAACAAAGAACACAACGCAACAAAAAGACATTAAATAAAAGCAAAATCCACACCCGAGTGATGTCCGTCAGACACCCTCCGGCTGGCCTCTATATGCCGAAAAACACTGGCTCCTTTATGCCGCAAAGTGACAAACAGTTGGGCTTTTGGACTGGTGGCCTGGGGCGGAATCGAACCACCGACACAAGGATTTTCAATCCTCTGCTCTACCGACTGAGCTACCGGGCCAACGCTTTAATTGTAGCATCATCTCCCTTCAAGTCACCCCCCGTCACGGACTCAAAAGCAGAAGTGTAGAGCCATGTCTTGCAACTGACATGGATTTGACCTCAAACAAAACCGATGCCTTGTCTATCGCAAGCGCTGACAATCACGGTTGACACTTGCCTCATCGCTCAGATAATTACGGGATGCGATTTTCCTATCTCCAAGCCATACCCTTTGAGAAAGCCCTGCTCATGCTGCTCGGCTCATTGGTTTACACGTCGGCGCACTTGGCCAACCTTTGGCTGTTTGACTTTTGGGAAGTGACGCCCAACATCTCTTGGGTCTATTTGCCTTCATTTTTGCGCTTGGCCAATTTATTGATCTTGGGCCCCCTGTGGGGCACTTTTGCCACAGCCCTGGGTGGGGCTGAATTGATCTTCTTGTCCGACCAAGGCTTCGACGGCTTGGCATGGCTGAACGTGCTGGCCTCGTGCAGCAGCGCAGTGGCGGCATATGGCGTTTTGCGCCTGATGATCCATCGGCCAGTCGCGCTGACCCACTTGAAAGAGTTGCTTTTGTTGGCTGGCTTGTACACCTTGATCAACCCCAGCTTGCATTTCATTTTGTGGCAAGCGATCCAAGCCTATACAGAGACTTCTTTGCGCGATTTCGTGGCCATGGCCGTGGGTGACTTGGCTGGCGCGGTGCTGGGCTCAGTGCTGTTCGTATGGGTGGTCCGCCATACGGGTGTCGCCCAATGGGTGGCTGGCCGGGTGCTCGCGAAAATCGATCGTTAAGACTCAGCCCCAGCGCAGACCGGCACAACAACTCAAGGGCCGTTGCGCTTGCTGCGTGAGAGGTCCACACCAAGCTGCTTGAGCTTGCGATACAAGTGAGTTCGCTCCAAACCCGTCTTTTCCGCCACACGGGTCATGGAGCCATTTTCTTGGGCCAGGTGAAATTCAAAATAGGCTTTTTCAAACGCATCCCTGGCCTCGCGCAGCGGCACATCCAGGTCAAAGCTTTGATGGTTCGGGGGCAATGCCATTCCGATCGAGCTTTCAGAAGCCACATGCACTGCGGTGGGCGGCTGCACCATGGTGGGCACAGGATTGACTCGCGGATTGGGCGCAGGCGCTGATGCTGGCTTTTTGGCCAACGCCCCTTCAACTGCCTTGAGCAGCTTTTGCAAGGTGATGGGCTTTTCCAAAAAAGCTTGTGCGCCAATGCGGGTGGCTTCGACCGCTGTGTCGATGGTGGCGTGTCCGCTCATCATCACCACAGGCATGTTGAGCAAGCCCGCTGTGGCCCACTCTTTAAGCAGCGTGACACCATCGGTGTCGGGCATCCAAATGTCGAGCAACACCACGTCTGGGCGAGCACTTTGCCGCGCGGCGCGGGCTTGGGCGGCGTTTTCCGCCAACTCCACTTGGTGGCCCTCGTCATTGAGGATTTCGAAGAGCAATTCACGAATGCCCAGTTCGTCGTCCACCACCAAAATATTTGCCATATTGCCTGCTAGATTATGAGCTGATTCGAAGTTTCAGCTGCGAATGATAACGATACTTGAGCGCCCTGGATCACGCCATCGATATCGCGGTTTCTGAGGTCGATGCGCGCGCCGTGTTCGTCGGCAATTTTCTTCACCACCGCCAAACCCAAGCCTGTCCCACGCGGCTTGGTGGTGATGTAGGGCTCGAAGGCGCGCTGCAAAATATGCTCGGGAAAACCGCTGCCATGGTCCATCACCGTCAAACGCACTCGCCCAGACGATGCCACCCATTGGGTGCGCAAAATCACCCCCAAATGGGCCCGCTCGGGGGGGGTGGCGTCTTGTGCGTTTTGCAACAGGTTGTGGATGACTTGCCGCAATTGCAACGCGTCGCCCATGACACGCGGGCACTGCTCGTCCAAGTCCGCGTGTACGGGCACGGCCGCGGTTTCTTCGCCATACAAACTCAGCACCTCCAGCACCAACGCATTGAAGTCCAGGGGCTTGAGATCGGCCACGGGCAAGCGGGCATAGTCGCGAAATTCGTTGACCAATCGCTTCATGGCGTCCACTTGATCCACGATGGTTTTGATGGACTTGACCAATATGGCCTGTTCGCCATCCGGCAACTTGCCCGAGAGTTTCATCTCCAAGCGTTCTGCCGACAACTGGATGGGCGTCAATGGGTTTTTGATCTCATGCGCCAAACGACGCGCCACATCGCCCCAAGCCTGGGCGCGCTGGGCCGACACAATTTCAGAAATATCGTCAAACACCAACAAGCGCGCTTGGTTGGGCAACACGGCACCGCGCGCGACCAAAGTCACACCGTTGTGGCCTGCGCTCGGGCCTTGGCTGGGCATGGCTGCTGCGGTGGAAGCCAACTCAAAAGACTGTTGCCAATGGTCCAAACCATGTTGGCTGCGCTCCCCCACAAAGCCGGCAAACTCATGGTCCACCTGTTCGGCCAAGCCTTGAAGGCCTGGGGCATCCCCCAGCGGCTTGCCTTCAAAGGCTGCCAAGGGCACGCGCAGAATGCGTGTGGCACCGGGGTTAGAGGAAAGCACCAAACCCATCTCGTCCATCACGATCACACCGGCGCTCATGTTGTCCAAAATGGTTTGCAGATTGGCGCGCGCCAAATCCACCTGGGCCATGCTTTCGCCCAAAGCGTTGCGCGCTTGTGCCAATTGCGCCGTCATTTGGGCAAATGAGCGGGTCAGGTCACTGAGCTCATCGCGGCTTTCAAAGACCGCCTTGGGGCTCAAATCCCCAGCGGCCACATCGCGCACACCTTGTGCCAGCAACAGCAGGGGCCGGGCCAATTGATTGCCCAACAGCACCGCCAGCAACACAGCGCCAAAGACCGCTAAAAACAAGGTCAGGGTCAAGGTGCCGATGTACATCCGCCGCAGGCCTTGGCGCGCCAAAGCGCGCTCTTGGTATTCGCGGTAAGCCAGCTCGACCGCCAACGCATTGGCCACCAAATTGGGTGGCAAAGTTTGGGTGACTTGCAAAATTCGGTTTTCA
>JBEDFU010000042.1:0-8563 GCA_041174965.1 Pseudomonadota bacterium
GGGCCATGGTGGGCCGAGGGTCGGGCGCCAGCACGGGCGCAGGTGCCGGTGGGTCGAACAAGTCGAGCGCCATTTGCACCAAGCTTTTCATGGGCTGCGCTCAGAGGTAGGCGTCGGGGTCGAGGCGGCGCATTTCCGACTCGATCCAGGCTTGGACCTGGGCCATCATTTCTTCGGGTTCGCGGCCCTCGGAAGGAATGGGTGCACCAATGGAGACATCGACCCAACCCGCCGTTTTGATGAAGGCTTTGCGCGGCCAGCACTTGGCCGAGGTGACCGCAATGGGGATGACGGGCGCGCCGGTTTCGATGGCCAAGCGGGTGCCACCAGATTTGTATTGGCCTTGTTCGCCACGCGCAATGCGTGTGCCTTCGGGAAACATGATGACCCATATACCGCGCGCAAGCAGCTCGCGGCCTTGCAGCACCACTTTGTTGAAGGCCTGAGCGCGCTGGCTGCGGTCGATGTGGATCATGTCCAGGCGCGACATGGCCCAGCCAAAAAACGGAACACGCAAAAGCTCTTTTTTGAACACATAGGCCAAGGGGTGGGGCATGATGGCCGGGAACAAAAAAGTCTCGTAGGTGGATTGGTGCTTGACCAATAAGATGGCCGGGCTGGTTTGGCCCACCGGTAAATTTTCTTCACCTTGGATGCGGTAGCGAATGCCCAAAATCCATTGGGCCGAGACGATGCATTGGCGCAACCAAGCAGCGGCGATCCAGTACAAGCGGTCGCCACGCACACCCACGGCGGCCAAACCCAAAATGCGAAACGCATAGGGCACCACGGTGATCAACATCCACAGCGCATGCAACACAGAGCGGATGAAGGCCATGGTGTCAGTGGCTGCGCAAGGGCGTGGACGGCTCGTCCAACAACCAATCCACAAAGCCCGCCAGGTCGGCATGGGTCTGGGTGTGGCTGGGAAAGGTGCTGGGCAAGGGCTGGCCTTGAAAGGCGGCCCCTTTACCGGTGTACACCAGGTGTGGATGACAGCCCACGGCCACGCCGGCTTGCAGGTCGCGCAAGCTGTCGCCCACGACATGGGTGCCGTTCAAAACAATGCCCATGCGTTCACCAATTTGTTCAAACAAGCCCGGCAAGGGCTTGCGACAGTTGCATTGGTCTTCTGGCCCGTGCGGGCAAAAGAACACCGCGTCAATGCGTCCGCCCACAGCCGTCAACAACTTGTTCATCTTGGCGTGCATGGCGTTGAGGGTGGCCATGTCAAACAAGCCGCGCCCCAAACCCGATTGGTTGCTGGCCACCACCACTTGCCAGCCCGCGTGGTTGAGGCGGGCGATGGCCTCCAATGCGCCAGGCAGGGGTATCCATTCTTCGGGAGACTTGATGAAGTCATCGCTGTCTTGGTTGATGGTGCCGTCGCGATCGAGGATGACGAGTTTGGTGCTCATGTAAAGCCTTGTGTGGACCTTAGGCGGCCAAACGCGATAAGTCGGCCACGCGGTTCATCGCCACATGCAGCATTTTGAGCAAGCCTTGTCGGTTCAAGCGCAAGTCCATTTCATCGGCGTTGACCATCACGCCTTCAAAAAAGGCGTCGACTGGGGCGCGCAAGGCGGCCAAGGTTTGCAAGGACGCGGTGTAGTCGCCGGCCTTGAACTGCGCCTCAGATGGGGGCAGCCATTGCTGCATGGCGGCGTGGAGTTGCTTTTCGGCGTCTTCGCTGAGCAGCGCTGTGTTGACATGGGCATCGACCTCGCCCGCTTTTTTGAGGATGTTGGCAATGCGCTTGTTGGCAGCGGCCAAGGCCTGGCTTTCGGGCAAGGCGGCAAAGCCGCGAACGGCATGCAGACGTTTGGGGACATCGCCCAAGCGCGGTGGATGCAGCGCCAAGACAGCGTCCACCTCTTGAGCGGAGTAGCCTTGCTCGCGCAAATTGCCCGACAAGCGCTCGCCAATGAAGTCCATCAGCGCTTGGGACGCATCGCTGACTTTGTCACCAAACACGGGCAAACACAGGGCGATCAGCAAGGGCAGATCCAATGCCAAGTCTTTTTCGATCAGCATGCGGATGACCCCCAGCGCATGGCGGCGCAGGGCAAATGGGTCTTTGTCACCGGTGGGCAAATTGCCAATGCCAAACATGCCGACCAAGGTTTCCAATTTGTCGGCCAAGGCCACGGCAATGCCCACGTCGTTGGCGGGCAATTCGTCACCCGCAAAGCGCGGCCGGTAATGGTCGGCAATGGCTTGGGCGATGTCGTCACCATGGCCATCGTGGCGCGCATAGTACTGGCCCATGATGCCTTGCAGCTCGGGGAACTCACCCACCATGTCGGTGAGCAAATCGGTTTTGGCCAAGCGGGCCGCCAACTGGGCTTTGTCGGCCAAGGCCTGGCCGCCCATTTGCAAACCAATGGCGTGGGCAATGGCGCACACGCGCTGCATGCGTTCGCCTTGGGTGCCGAGTTTGTTGTGATAAACCACTTTGTCCAAGCCCGCCACGCGCGAATCCAACGTCTTTTTGCGGTCTTGGTCGTAGAAAAACTTGGCGTCGGCCAAGCGCGGGCGCACCACGCGTTCGTTGCCACCGATCACCGCAGAGGCGTCGTCTGGTGTGATGTTGCTGACCACCAAAAATTGGTGCGTGAGCTTGCCCGTGGTGTCGAGCAAGGGAAAGTATTTTTGATTGGCCTTCATGGTGAGGATGAGGCACTCTTGGGGCACGTCGAGGAATTGCTTTTCGAAGGCGCATATCAGCACATTGGGGCGTTCGACCAAAGCGGTGACTTCGTCGAGCAAGGCTGCGTCCTCAATCGGGCGCACGCCCGCACCGATGTTGGCGGCAGCGGCATGAAGTTGCCGCACGATGTCGGCGCGGCGTTGCTCAAAATCGGCCACGACTGCGCCGTCTTTGAGCATGGTGTCCGCATACGCATCTGCATGGGCGATGCGCACCGGGTTGCAGGTGGCCTCAAATCGATGGCCCTGGGTGGTAGAGCCCGCCTGCAAACCCAAAGCATGCACAGGCAACACCTGGTCGCCATGCAAGGCCACCAGTCCATGGGCGGGTCGCACAAAGCTCACGCTGCTCCAGCCGGGCAACTCACAACCCTGCTCCAGTTGGTAGCTCATCACTTTGGGGATGGGCAGCTTGGCCAATGCATGCTCAAGGGCCAACTGCAAGCCAGGCACCAAACCCATGCCGTCAACCGTTTGGTCCAGCATCAGCACCTCGGCCTTGCCCTCACCCGCGCGTTGGAGTTGGGCCACCACCGCGGCGTCAAAGCCCAGGGCCCCCAGCTTTTTCAACAGCGCTGGGGTGGCTTGGCCTTGGGTATCCAAGCCCACGCTCACCGGCATGAGTTTGTGTTGCACTCGGCGCGCTGGGGCCTGTGCGAGCACCTTGTCGATGTACACGGCCAGCCGGCGTGGTGAGGCGAAGGACTTGATTTGTGCAGCCTCTGCCAACAGGCCTTGGCTTTGGAGTTGCGAAAAAATGCCTTGCGCAAAGGCTTGTCCCAATTTGGACAGGGCTTTGGGGGGCAGTTCTTCGACCAGCAGTTCAACCAGCAAGGGCGCTTGTGGGCTCGGGGTGTGGGCCATGGTCATGCCGCCTTTTGGTTGAGTTGCGCCACCCACTCGCGCGGTGCCATGGGGAAGCCCAATCGTTCGCGGCTTTCGAAATAACTTTGCGCCACGCTGCGTGCCAAGTTGCGGATGCGGCCAATGTAGGCGGCGCGCTCGGTGACGCTGATGGCGCCACGGGCGTCCAACAGGTTGAAGGTATGGGCCGCTTTGAGCACTTGCTCGTATGCTGGCAAGGCCAGTTGTTGGCCGATCAAGTATTGGGCTTGTTTTTCGTGGGCCGTGAATGCAGTGAACAAAAAATCGGCATCGCTGTACTCGAAGTTATAGGCCGATTGCTCTTTTTCATTTTGCAAATAGACATCGCCGTATTTGAGTTCGTCGGTCCATTGCAAGTTGTAGACGTTGTCCACGCCTTGCAAATACATGGCCAAGCGCTCTAAGCCATAGGTGATTTCGCCGGTGATGGGTCGGCAGTCGATGCCGCCGACTTGTTGGAAGTAGGTGAACTGGGTGACTTCCATGCCATTGAGCCAGACTTCCCAGCCCAAACCCCAAGCGCCCAAGGTGGGGTTTTCCCAATCGTCTTCGACAAAGCGGATGTCGTTTTTTTTCAGGTCAAAGCCCAAAGCGGTCAAGGAGCCGAGGTACAGGTCGAGGATGTTGGCCGGTGCGGGCTTGAGCACCACTTGGTATTGGTAATAGTGCTGCAAGCGGTTGGGGTTTTCGCCGTAGCGACCGTCTTTGGGTCGGCGGCTGGGTTGCACATAAGCAGCGCGCCAGGGCTCAGGCCCAATGGCGCGCAAAAAGGTAGCGGTGTGCGATGTGCCAGCACCTACCTCCATGTCATAAGGTTGCAGCAATGCACAGCCTTGTTGGTCCCAATAGTTTTGGAGGGTGAGAATGATTTTTTGGAAAGTCAGCATGGGCTGTGGGTTGGTTGTTCACCGCCGCGGAGGGCGGTGCGGGGTGATTTTATGACGCTGACGCGTGGTTTTTTCGACGCAGCCACCAAGCAGCCAGGATGACCACTGTGCAGACCGCCCAGATGGGGCGCAAACCCCAGCGCGAGGCCCATTGGGCAAACAAACTGGGCGGGTCATCGCGCCCTTGGACTGTGGCCACCAACACACCGGCGCTGTGCCTGGGCAACTGCGCTGTCACCTGTCCTTGGTGGTTGATGACAGCTGTCATACCGGTGTTGGTGGCACGCACCATGGGGCGTTGTAATTCGAGGGTGCGCATGCGTGCAATGTTGAGATGTTGGTCGATGGCGATGGTGTTGCCAAACCAGGCGATGTTGCTGATGTTGACCAACACCGTGGGGGCTTTGCCTGGATCGACAAAGCTGCGTGCAAGCTCTTCGCCAAACAAATCTTCGTAGCAAATGTTGGGTGCGATGCGCTGACCTTGCCAGTCCAAAGTGCGCTGGTACATGCCGCCTGATTTGAATTCGCCCAAAGGCATGTTCATCAAATTGGTGAACCAGCGAAACAGGGGGGGTACAAACTCTCCGAATGGAACCAAGTGGCTTTTGTCGTAACGGTAATCGGCGTCCATGCCCGGACGCCAGCCAAGTGCTGCGTTGCTGTATTCGGGCCGTTCCAGGTTTTTGCTTTCTTTCCAAGGGATACCGATCAATGCGGCGGCTTGTCCGTTTTGAAAGTGATGGCGCAAGCTGTCCAAATACCCTGCAGGCAAATGCATGGGCAGCAAAGGCAGTGCTGTTTCAGGCGCGATCACCAAGCCATCGGTGACCTTCAGCAGTTCACTCTGGTACCAACGCAGGGCCTGTGCAATGCCGGTGCTGGGTTGAAACTTTTCGCTTTGCGCGATATTGCCTTGCAGGACGGTGACTTGCAGGGAGGGCACTGTGGGCTGTGCGTTTGTCAGGTGCTGGTATGCCGGCAGCTGCACCCCCACCAGGCAGGCAAGCCCTAACCCAGGTCCCGTCCAGCCCAACTTTGAATAAGTTTTGGGCTCAGTGCGCGATAACTTTTTAAGCGCCAATGCACAAAACATGGCGATGGCAGCGGCCAACCAACCCACGCCATAAACGCCCAGCCAGGGCGCCATGCCAGACAAGACCCCATCGATGTGTGCATAACCGATGGCGCCCCATGGAAAGCCTGTGAACAATTCCGCTCGGGCGAGTTCTGCGAGCGTCCAGGCGCTGGCGAAGACCACGATGTGTGTTGTGCCAGAGCCTTTACCTTTGTTGCATAAAAAAACCGCGATGGCTCCCGCACCGGCGTAGTACAAGCCCAATGCCGCCGCCAAGAGCAAGACCGCGAACGCGGCCAGGAAACTGGGCATGCCACCGTAGGTGTGCAATGAAATGAATAGCCACCAAAATGTTCCCACCAACCAAGCAGTGGCATAGCACCAACTTTGCCAAAAGCCTTGTTGGGGTCTTTGGCAAGTGACCAATTGCCAGCAAAGAACCACCATGCTGATGATCTGCAATCCGGGCAAGGAAACGCCACCCCAAGGCCATGCCAATGACAATGCCTGCGCGAATCCACCCAGGCTCAGCCACAGCGCGCGGGTCATGGCCCGTTTTTAGGGGTGGCTTGGCGCGTCACGCGAAACCATTTGACCGCACCGCCTTTGGTGTGCAGCACTTCAAAGCGAAGTGGGCCCACCTGGAGGTGCTCACCTCGGCGTGGCACATGACCCATGGCATGCGAGATGTAGCCGCCCACGGTTTCGAAGGTCTCTTCCCCCAAGTCTGGCCAATCCAGATTGAACTCTTCTTGGATGCGCTCCAAAGGGGTGTCGCCGTTGATGCGATATACGTTATCTGCCAAAGCAAAAATGTCTGTTTCTTTTTCGAAGGTATCGAACTCATCTTCGATTTCACCCACGATTTCTTCCAAGACATCTTCAATGGTGACCAAACCAGACACACGGCCAAATTCATCCACGACCAGGGCTTGGTGGTTGCGGGTGTGACGAAACTCACGCAGCAAATCGTTCAGGCCTTTGGTCTCAGGCACAAACACCGCTGGGCGCAGCAGGGCGCGGATGTTGAGTTCTGGCGCACGCTGGAGTTTCAGCAGGTCTTTGGCCAGCAAGATGCCCAATATGTTTTCTTTTTCCGCTTCAAACACCGGAAAGCGCGAATGCGCTTTGTCGATCACAAAGTCGAACAATTCGTCTTGAGGGGCTTGGATGTCAATCAAATCCATTTTGGGTGCAGCCACCATGACATCGGCCACGGTTTTGTCGGCCATCCACAACACGCCCTCCAACATGTGGCGGCTGTCCATGTCGATGATGCGGTGGGTTTGGGCCGCCAACAAAGCTTGAACCAGGTCAGCCTTGCTGCGTGGTGCTTTTATCCAGCGTTGCAACCATTGCCCAACCCAACTGAGGCCAGACGTTTTTGGGGGGGATGGTGAGTGATGTTCGCTCACAGGTATGCAGCTCTGCGCTGCTGTGGTGGTGACATGCCAAGCATAGCCCAAATCGAGATCAGATTAATATCTGGAAATGCAAGCTCACACACAGCACCCGGGGTTTTACTTTTTTGAACGCGGCTGGCTGTCGTCCAACAATGTTTTGCTCATCGACGATGATCAATCCACCTTGATCGATAGCGGATACGCCACCCATGCGGAGCAAACCTTGGCGTTGGTTCAACATCAGCTGTCAGGACGTGCGCTGGATCGCTTGATCAACACCCATTTGCACAGTGATCATTGCGGTGGCAACTCACTTTTGCAAAAAACTTTCCCTAATCTCAGCGTGGGCATTCCCCCTGGTCACTTTGAAGCGGCTTTGCTGTGGGATCAAGAAGCGCTGACCTATCTTCCGACAGGTCAGTTATGTCCACGCTTTGTTCCCGACCATGTTTTGTTACCCGGCACCGAGGTCAGGTCGGGGGTCTATGTTTGGGAGGTGCATGCGGCCCCCGGCCATGACCCGCACTCTGTTGTTTTGTTTGAACCCCAACTCAGATGGCTGATTTCAGCCGATGCTTTGTGGGGCAATGGTTTTGGTGTGGTTTTTCCCGAATTGGAAGGCATTGAAGCATTCGATGAAGTTTCAGCCACGTTGGATTTGATTGAAAAACTGGCACCAACGCAGGTCTTCCCCGGTCACGGTGCTGCATTTCAAGATGTTTCTGAAGCTTTGGAACGAGCAAGAAGTCGCTTGGATCAGTTTGTTTCTCAGCCCCACAAACACACGGCCTACGCCAGCAAGGTGTTGTTGAAATTCAAATTGATGGAATTTCAGTCTGTTTCTTTATCAGACTTTGTGACATGGGCCGCCCAATGCTCTTATTTACAACTGATCAAGCCTCACGACCAGACAGATATGCAGGTGTGGCTGTTGAGGGTGGTGGACCAATTGATCCAGTCTGGGGCTGCTCGAAAAGATGGCCATCGGTTGATCAATATTTGAGCCAAAGAACAAGAAGAAGTCCTACGCCTTTTTTCCAACTCATTTCGAGCCAATAAAAAGAATGGGCTCTAGAAAGAAATGAGCTTTAGTAAAACAAAAAGCCCAACTCTTTCGAGCTGGGCTTTTTGAGGCTATAAAAGCCTGATGATGTCCTACTTTCACACGGGCAATCCGCACTATCATCGGCGCTGACGCGTTTCACGGTCCTGTTCGGGATGGGAAGGAGTGGTACCACGTCGCTATGGTCATCAGGCATAACTTTTGATTGTCTTGTTACCAACAAGACAAAGAATTCATAGAGCAAATCAGCTTTTCGATTTTGAATGCGTCACTTGGCATAACACCCTTGGCTTTAAGCCAAAGTTATAGGGTCAAGTCGCACGAGCAATTAGTATCAGTTAGCTTAACGCATTACTGCGCTTCCACACCTGACCTATCAACGTCCTGGTCTTGAACGACTCTTTAGGGGGGTCAAGCCCCCGGCAGATCTCATCTTGGAACGAGTTTCCCGCTTAGATGCTTTCAGCGGTTATCTCTTCCGCACTTAGCTACCCTGCAATGCCACTGGCGTGACAACAGGTACACCAGAGGTGCGTCC
>JBEDFU010000043.1:0-2887 GCA_041174965.1 Pseudomonadota bacterium
CTCGGCTTGTTCGAGAACGCTGTCCTCAATCCGAATGCCCAGGTCTTGCGCCAAGCGCATTTGGGCGCGCTCATCGATCAAGCGCTCCAACACTTGGCGCACCAACACCTCGCGGCGCGGCACAAACCCCCCTTGCTGCTGCTGCATTTGCAGCACGGTTTGCTCGACTTGCTGCTGCAACTCTTGGTTGGTGATGGGCTCGGAATCAACCACCGCCACGATGAAGTCTGACGACCGCGCACCCGAAGCGGTGTTGGCGGTCGGCGGATTGAGCGTGGGCCCCAAGGATGGCCCGCCCAAACGAATGCCCTGGGCCAAGCACACCGAGCTGGCACACACCGTCCAGGCACACGCCCAACGCGCCAGCCAGGGCTGTTTAAAAAATTTTGTGGTTTTACTCATATTGACCGAATCGGCTTGGAAAGCCCCCGTAGTCGCGCAAGTTTTGATAGCGTGGCACGTAATCCCTGAACACACCGGTGATGTTGGAGCCCACACGGGACATCCCAGAAAACTCCATTTGGAACATGACCCGCTGGACGGCTCGCTCGGCCGTCAATTGGTACCGGTCCAGCGCCACCCGGGTGAGCCAACAGCCAGCATCGTATTCGACCCCGATCAGCGCATCGACCAAGCGCGACTCTTGTTGGTTGTAATTCAAGCGCCCCACAGTGTACCAACGGCCCTCACTGGCGCCCAATGTGGTGTCCGCCTTGCCCGTGCCCGAAAAAAGACTTTGCAAGGGCCACTGCCAACTGGTGTCGACAAACTCGCCACCCGCCGCGCCCACCGCATCGGCTTTGTAACGGTAGGCCATGTTCAACACCCGGTAAGGCCCTGGCCGATAGCGTGCGCCAACCGTGGAGCGGACCATGCGTGCCGCATCGGGGCTGTACTGGAGGGCCGAATCCACCGACCATGAATTGACCAACTGCAGATTGGTACCGGCCAAGGTGTCGCTGAGCTGCTCGGTGGCCGCCACGCCCCCAGGCAACACCACCTCTTGGGCGCGCAAACGGTAACGCTGTGCCAACACAAAGCGGGCGCGCTCAGCGCCCGACTGCGGGTCTAAAAAGCGCGAAGTGGCGCCGGTCGTCACCTGGTGGCTGTCGGAGATTCGGTCGTACCCGGTGAAGGCGTTTTCAGTGAAGATGGTGGCAATGTTGAAGTCGTAGCTCGCTGAGTCGTAATTGGGCAGGCTGTTTTGGTCCTTGAACGGGGTGTTGACGTAAAAAATGCGCGGCTCCAAGGTTTGCACCCATGGCAGGTCAAACAACCGGGTGGGGCGCTCAAACACCGCGCCCGCATCCAGGCTGTAGCCCGGCACCACCACTGACGCACTGCGCACGCCCGTGCCCGCCAGCGCCTGATCAAACTGGTAGCTGCGAGCATTGAGGGTGAGCTTGGGGGTAATGGCGCCGTATGGCGTGATCCATGACCGCCCCACTTGCGCTTGGCTGACCAAGCGTTGCGCGTTGTCGTTGGTCAGCCCCAAAAATTCCCGACTCGACTGAAAGCGCGTCATCTCGCCCAGAATCACCACATCCAGCCCCGACGGATAAGCCCATCGGTATTGCGCACTGAGTTTGGGCACCAGGTCGTAAGGCGGTGTGATGGGTGTGCTGGTGTCTTGCAAGGTTTGCCAGCGCAGCGTGCGCACTTGCGTGGTCAAGCCCCCGCTGGCATAGGCCACATTGGCGTCGGCTGGCAACAAGCGCAGTGCGCCATTGATGTTGTTGCGCGGAAAGTCTTTCCAATAGTTGTCGTCGCTCACGCGGTTGATGTTCAAGCCCAACTGCACCGGCCCTAAGCGGGCCGATCGGGTGTCCAGCGTGCCCTGGTGCAGCAAGGATGTGCCCCAGCGCGAGGTCCCGCCCAAGCGGTCATAGGGCATCACGTCCAGCTTGGCCGTTCCCTGAAATGGGGGCAGCACGCTTTCCAAATAACGAAACTCGCTGGAGAGGTTCAGGCCCCGCTCGGTCATCAGGCGCGGTGTGATCAACAAGTCCCGGTTGGGTGCGATGTTCCAGTAGTACGGCTGCGAATAAGTGAAGCCATCAATGCTGTTGGACTCAATGGTCGGCGGCAACAAGCCCGATCGGCGCTGGCTGGTCATGGGAAAGGCAAACGAGGGCACGCGCACCACCGCTGTGTCTTTGAAATACAAGGCGCCGTTGGTCACCTCGGCATCGCCTTTTTCGCTGTCCAAGCTCAGTTTGTCGGCGCGGATCAACCAATCGGGCAACCAACTTGGGCCGGGTTTGCGCGGGCAGGTGGTGTAGTCGCCTTGGTGAATCACGGCGCGCTTTTCATCCAAAAAGTCCACGCGCTTGGCCTGGCCATGCCCCTGGCTGCGCAACAACTGGAAGCGGGGCTCGGTGATGCTGCCCTCAAACGCCTCGATTTTCAAATCCAGATCGGGACCTTCAAACACATTGCCCGCTTGATTGATGCGCACGTTGCCGCGGGCGCGGGCCGTATCGGTGGGCCAAAAGTAATCAATCCGCTCCGCGCGGATCAAGGTATCGGCCCGCCGCAGTTGCACATCGCCCAGCATGAGCAAGTCCAAATCCGGGCGCCCTGACAAATGATCGGCTTGGATGAACAGGGGCAGCAGGGCGCGGTTTTGCGCGGGCACCAACACCGGCAACAGGCTGCTGGGTTTGAGCACGGGCGCGCCCGCCGTTGACTCGGATGAGGCCTTGGTCTGTGGCGTCAGCGGCGACTGCGCCCACGCCCCACCGATGCACAGCCCGGCCAACACGGCCCACAGGGCTGAGCGCAAGCAATGGGCTTTCGAAGGTGGGCGGGCGTTCATGGGTGGGGGTTCAAGCCGTGGTGGACACATGCGACACCCCGCTTGGGGGCCCCGCTCGCAGCATCGGCA
>JBEDFU010000044.1:0-2932 GCA_041174965.1 Pseudomonadota bacterium
TTTGTGAGGGGGAGTTCAAAGGCACCCACATCACCAAGCAACCCGGAAACCGGCACGAGCGGGTGTGCGGGCCGACGACGTTGGAGCGAAGCGACCGGAGGAGGCTTGCATACCCCGAGATGGCGGTTTGTGAGGGGGAGTTCAAAGGCACCCACATCACCAAGCAACCCGGAAACCGACACGAGCGGGTGTGCGGGCCGACGACGTTGGAGCGAAGCGACCGGAGGAGGCACGCATACCCCGAGATGGCGGTTTATGAGGGGGAGTTCAAAGCCACGCGCAAAAAACCAAACCAAACGTCACCCCAAATTCACCACCTGCACCCCCGGCAAGCCCGCGGCAGGCAGCGTCACCGCATCAAAGGCGGTGTCGCCATCTGGGTGCGGCACACCGGTGGCTTTGAGGCCTTGAAAATCAAACAGCGACGCATCCAGCAAATGCGAGGGCACGGTGTGTTGCAAGGCGTTGAACATGTTGTCCAAACGGCCCGGGTGCTTTTTCTCCCACTCGCGCAACATCGCCCCCACTTGCTGGCGCTGCAAGCCGTCTTGGCTGCCGCAAAGCGTGCACGGGATGATGGGGAATTCGCGGTGCACCGCCCAGCGCTCCAAGTCGCGCTCGGCGACAAAGGCCAAGGGGCGGATCACCATGTGGCGGCCATCGTCACTGACCAGTTTCGGCGGCATGCTCTTGAGCTTGCCACCAAAAAACATGTTCAGAAAAAATGTTTGCAAAATGTCGTCGCGGTGGTGGCCCAGCGCTATTTTGGTGGCACCCAACTCGTCGGCGACGCGGTACAGAATGCCCCGGCGCAGGCGGCTGCACAGGCTGCACATGGTTTTGCCTTCGGGGATTTTGTCTTTCACAATCGAATAGGTGTCTTGGTTTTCGATGTGAAAGGGCACGCCCAACTGCGTCAAATAGTCGGGCAGCACATGGGCCGGAAAACCGGGCTGCTTTTGGTCCAGGTTGACGGCCACAATGTCAAAGTGGATGGGCGCGCGCGCCTTCATCTTCAGCAAAATGTCGAGCAAGCCATAGCTGTCTTTGCCCCCCGACAAGCAGACCATCACCTTGTCGCCTTCTTCGATCATGTTGAACTGCAGGATGGCCTCACCCACTTGGCGGCACAGGCGTTTTTCCAGCTTGTGGGTTTCGCGCTCGATGACCAAGCGACGCGCACCAGCTTGCTCGGCAGTGGCAGGATCGGGTGCGTCCAACGCGGTGGTCCAGGCAGGGGCTTGGGCGGTATGAAGGGTCGCGGTCATGGGCATGGGTCCTGTGCAAGAGGCCCGATTGTCGCGTGTGCGCCCGGCACCCGCCTCACCAAGCCCTAAACTGCATTGATGCTGACTCCCATTGACCCCTTGTGCTTTCGCAGCGCCGCACATGACGCCTGAGCGCCGCCGCCACCCTGGCGCGCTGTGGCGTGGGCAACGGCATTGGAACGCCCGCGTGACGCGTCACACACGACGCTGGCCGGTATCTGTGCGCGGCATGCTGTGGGCCACGCTGGCGGGCATCACCTTGTGCGCACTGAATGTGGCCAGTCGGGTGTTGTCGATGAACCTCGATGTGTACCAGGCCATGTGCATGCGCTACATCGCCAGCTTGGTGCTGATCGTGCCTTTCTTGCTGCGATTGGGTTGGGCGGGTTTCAAGCCCGTGAGTGTGCGCGGTCAACTGTTGCGCGGTGTCGTGCACACCGTGGCCTTGTCGCTGTGGTTCACCGCTTTGCCCCACATCCACTTGGCCGACATGACGGCTTTGAGTTTCACGGGGCCGATCTTCATCATGCTCGGTGCCGCCTGGTTTTTGGGCGAGCCCATGCGCGCCCACCGCTGGGTGGCGGCATTGCTCGGCTTTGCCGGCGTTCTGGTGATCGTGGGGCCCAATTTATCGGGCGAGGCCGGCTGGTACACCTTGGTGATGTTGGCGTCGTCACCCATTTTTGCGGTGTCGATTTTGCTCACCAAAGCGATGACGCGGCACGACTCACCCAAAGTGATCGTGTTGTGGCAAACCATTTCAGTGACCTTGTTCACCCTGCCCTTGGCATTGCTCAATTGGCGCGCACCGACGGCTGGGCAATGGCTGGTGATCGTGTGCGCCGGGGCTTTGGGCACCAGTGGGCACTACTTCATGACGCGCGCCTTCCAAGCCGTGGATGTGTCGGCCTTGCAGTCGCTGCGCTTTTTGGATTTGGTCTGGGCGTCGCTGTGGGGCTGGTTTTTGTTTTCCGAGGTGCCGATGGTGACCACGTTGTTGGGCGCCCTGGTGATTTTGGGCGCCACGGTGTGGGCGGCACGGCGGGAGGCGCGGTTGGCGGGGTGAGTTTTGTGCTGGACGTCAAATGAACTGCAATAACTCCCCCTCACAAACCGCCATCTCGGGGCATGCAAGCCTCCTCCGGTCGCTGCGCTCCAACGTCGTCGGCCCGCACACCCACTCGTGTCGGTTTCCGGGTTGCTTGGTGATGTGGGTGCCTTTGAACTCCCCCTCATAAACCGCCATCTCGGGGTATGCAAGCCTCCTCCGGTCGCTTCGCTCCAACGTCGTCGGCCCGCACACCCACTCGTGCCGGTTTTCTTGGGGTGTCGGTTTGCAAGTGGTTAACGCGCAAAAGCTTTATCGATTCACCACTCAGCAGGATTGCAAACATTCGCACGTACATATCTCTTTCGCAGCACCGATGGTGGGTGCGTCGTCCCGACAACATTGGAGCGCAGCGACTGGCGGAGGGCGGCGTACCCGCCAGCGGGGCGGGCTCAGTTACACGTCTGGCGAATGGCTGAGGAACCAAAGATATTCAGCCCAAAACAATTGGAATCTGACCCCAATTAACAATTAAGGCGCGGGGTTTTTGACGCCACTCACGACATGCCCAGCGGGCACGTGTTGGGCGGCGGATTCGATGTGGCCGGTTTGGTCG
>JBEDFU010000045.1:0-4150 GCA_041174965.1 Pseudomonadota bacterium
GTCATGGCCACAAAATGACGGGCGATGTCTTGGCCGCCTTGGCGCACAAACCATTCACGGGCGCTGTGCGCGTTCATCATGGTCTCGGCCGTGGTGAAGGTTTTGGAGGCGATCAAAAACATGGTGTTGCGCGGCTTCAAGCCTTGCAACACTGCGGCCAGTTCATGGCCATCGACATTCGACACAAAGTGAAAGCGCTTGCCCGTCCGTTCGGGCTGGTGCAATGCGCCCACCACCATTTGCGGCCCCAGATCGGAACCACCAATGCCGATATGGACCACATCGGTGATTTGGTGGTCGGCCCGCACCTGCTCGGCAAAGGCCAGCATGGCGTTCAAGGTGTCATGCACCTGGGCCAAAGGTTCGGCCAATGCCCCACCCAAACTGTTGGCCGGTTGGCGCAGCAACCAATGCATGACCGGTCGACCTTCGGTGGTGTTGATGGACTCACCCGCAAACATGGCATCGCGCCAAAGGGCCACACCGCACTGTTCGGCCAAGGCTTGCAGCAGTTGCTCGGTTTCGGTGTGGATGGGGTTTTTGGAAAAATCCACTTGCACGCCCGCCGCCGATAGGCTGAAACGCTGTGCGCGTTGTGGGTCACGCCCAAATGCGGCCCGGATGTCCCCATCGCTCACCGCTTGGTGGTGTTGCAGTTGGGCCCAGGCGGGCGCTTGATCGCAGCGCACAAAGCCCACGGTTCAGGCCTTCATCAAAGCTTCAAGCTGCACCGCGTCGGTGCAAAACGCCCGGATGCCTTCGGCCAGTTTTTCAGTGGCCATGGCGTCTTGGTTCAATGCCATTCGGAAATCGGCCTCATTCAAATGCGGCCAAGGCATCTCCAAGGCCGCGCTGTCCTTCGCATCCAAGGCCTGGGGCAAGGGGTCATTGCAAGCGGCCAGTTGGGCCAACAACTCGGGGCTGATGGTGAGCAAATCGCACCCCGCCAAGGCGGTGATTTGACCCACATTGCGAAAGCTCGCGCCCATCACCTCGGTGGCAATGCCGTGGTGTTTATAGGCATGGAAGATGTGGGTCACCGACATCACGCCGGGGTCTTGGGCACCGCTGCGAGCGGCCTCATCCCAGGCCGCACCCGCGGCTTTTTTGTACCAGTCGTAAATGCGCCCCACAAAGGGCGAGATCAATTGCACCCGGGCTTGGCCGCAGGCCACCGCCTGGGCGTGGGCAAACAACAAGGTCAGGTTGGTGGCAATGCCTTGCTGCTGCAACTGCGCGGCCGCTTGGATGCCTTCCCAGGTGGCGGCAATTTTGATCAGCACCCGTTCCTTGGCCACCCCTTGGGCTTGGTACAAGGCGATGATGCGCTGGGCCCGTGCCACGGTGGCGGCGGCATCGAAGCTCCATCGCGCATCCACTTCGGTCGAGACACGCCCAGGGATGAGGGACAAAATTTCGCAGCCAAAGCGCACGATGAGGCGATCGATTTGCTCGTCCATGCTGGCCTTGCCATGCGCAGCCACGACCTCGCGCAACAGGGGCAGGTATTCGGGCTTTTTCACCGCCTTCAAAATCAGTGACGGGTTGGTTGTGGCGTCTTGGGGCTTGTACTGCGCCAGTTGTAAAAAGTCGCCAGTGTCGGCCACCACCGTGGTGTAGAGCTTCAGGGCTTGCAATTGGTTCATGGGGCGATTATCCCTTTCTCGGCTGGCGTGCTTTCCCTGCTCGGCCGCCCCAGCGGAGCCAACTTCGTTACAGTTCGGCCATGCAAAAAATATTGGTCTTGGGTGGGAGCGGCTTCATTGGTCACCATGTGTGCGAGGCCCTGGAGCGCGCCGGTTTGTACGCCACCGTCCCCACCCGCCGCTTGCCAGCGCGCAGCGTGCAAATGCTGCCACGGGTGACCGTGGTGCGTGCCGATGTGCACGACCCGGTCCAGTTGTCTGCCCTGGTGCGCGGCCACGATGCGGTCATCAACCTGGTGGCCATCTTGCACGGCACCGCCCACAGTTTTGACCATGTGCATGTGCAAATGCCCCGCTTGTTGGCCCAAGCCTGCGTCGATCAGGGTGTGCGCCGCTTGGTGCACATGAGCGCCCTGGGCGTGGATGTGAACGGCCCGTCCATGTATTTGCGCAGCAAAGCCCAAGGCGATGCGGTGCTGCAAGACATGGTCGCGCGCCACGGTTTGCAATTGACCCTGCTGCAACCCAGCGTGGTGTTTGGCGCCGATGACCGCTTCATCAATGTGTTTGCACAACTGCAAGCCCTGGCCCCGGTGGTGCCCCTGGCCTGTGCCCAGGCCCCGTTCCAACCGGTGTGGGTGCAAGACGTGGCCCAAGCCTTGGTCACTGCCTTGCTGTCGCCCACCAGCCATGGTCAGCGCTATGAATTGGTGGGGCCTGAGGTGTTCACCCTGGCCCAATTGGTGCGTTTGGCCGGTGAATGGGCAGGCCACCCCCGGCCCATTTGGCCACTGCCCGAAGCGTTGGCGCAAGCCCAGGCTTGGGTCATGGAACACCTGCCCGGCCCCACCTTGATGAGCCGTGACAACCTGGCATCGATGCAAACACCCAATGTGGCCAGCGGTGCTTGCCCGGGCTTGTCTGCACTGGGCGTGCCAAGTCCAGCACACATCTCCAGCGTATTCCCCGCCCACACACCACCTGCCCGATGACATGTTGACCCTCTACATTGGCAATAAAAATTACTCTTCATGGTCCATGCGCGCATGGGTGTTGTTGCGCCAAGCCGGCATTGAATTCACCGAGCACAAAGAACGCTTTGATTCGTTTGAGGCACAGTCTCACTTCAAGCACGCTTTGCTGGCCCTCAACCCCCACGGCAAAGTGCCGGTGCTGGTCGACCAAGGCTTGGTGGTGTGGGACTCCTTGGCCATCGCCGAATACGTGGCCGAAAAATTCCCCGAGTTGGCGCTGTGGCCCCGCGAAGCCCCACTGCGCGCGCGGGCACGCAGCTTGTGCGCCGACATCCACAGTGGTTACACCGCGCTGCGCCATCACTGTGGCATGAACATCGAAGCCGATTTGCGCGATGTGGGCCAAAGCCTGTGGACGCAAAAAGCCGATTTGCGTGAAGATGTGCATCGGCTGTGCCAGGTGCTGACCAAGCCGCTATCGCAGCAAGCCAAGCCCGCCATGATGATGGGCGAGTTCGGCATCGTCGACGCTTTTTATGCCCCCGTGTGCTCGCGCATTCGCACCTATGGCTTGCCGGTCAATGATGTGATTCAAGCCTATGTCGATCGCGTGCTGGCCCTGCCAGCTGCCCAAGCCTGGTATGCCGACGCCTTGCTGGAGCGCGACTTTTTGCCCTTTGAAGAGCCTTATCGTTCAGCGCCTGAGTCGCACCACAAGCCTGTGTGAAACAGGTGGCACCCGTGGCTGCGATCCGCTTTGGGTTGACGGCTTGCCAAACCACAGGGTTATGATTTGGCCATGAAAACATTCTTTGCCCTGGTGCTTTGCGCCCTGACCCACCTCGCCACCTTCGCACAAACCAGCGCCGACAAAGTGGTCTATCACATCGACCATGCCGCCAGCCAAGCGACCAAGGGCTTGCGCAACATCCGCAACCATTTGGATGTGGCCCCCGACACCCAAATCGTGGTGGTCACCCATGCCGAAGGCGTGGATTTTTTGATGGAGGGAGCCAAAGACAAGCAAAACCCGAACATCGATTACGCCGCCCTGGTATCGGCCCTGAAAGCACGCAATGTGCGTTTTGAAGTGTGTGAAATCACTTTGAAAAACCGCAACCTGAACAAAAACCAATTCAACATGGATGCCGAATTCACGCCCTCCGGCGTGGTGCGCATCGGCCGCTTGCAAGCCCGCGACGGCTACGCCTACATCAAGCCTTAACTATCCCTCAAGTGTGCGCCAGCACACCCTGCCTTGTCATAAAAGTTTCACAAAACGGTCGCCCACAGGCACGAAGGCCTGTGTTAATGTTTCGACCCTTTTCGTGCTATCCAAGGTTTACCCATGCGCCCCATCAAGCAAGTACGTCGTTTGATCAAATCAGACCCCACTTCTGCCAAGGCCCAAATTTTTTCGGATTTGATTTTGGCTTTGGAATCCGAGGCGGCATCGCCCATCAAAGGCCTGTACCAACTGTCGCCGGACGATTTTGATTTGGCCATCCAACTGCTGAAAGATTGGCGCCT
>JBEDFU010000046.1:0-5420 GCA_041174965.1 Pseudomonadota bacterium
GCACGCTGTCGTACTTGAGCATGTAAGCCAAGTAGTCGGGTTCCAACAGGTCGTTGATGCCAACGATTTCAATGTCGTTGAAGTTTTGCACCGCTGCACGAAACACCATGCGACCGATGCGACCAAATCCGTTGATGCCTACTTTGATGGCCATGATTGCTCTCTCTTAGTTCAAGTTTCAAAAAAGTTTGCAACTGGACCCACGGGGGCCCAGCGCGCGAAATGGTTTATCCCTGCAACACCTTCAACACCGTGTCAGCCACGTTGCGCGGGGTGAAGCCAAAGTGCTCGAACAGCACGGGCGCGGGGGCGCTTTCGCCGTAGGTGTCAATGCCCACCACAGCCGACACGCCGTATTTCCACCAACCATCGGTGGAGCCCATTTCCACCGCGATGCGGGGGATGCCTTTGGGCAGCACAGCGGATTTGTAGGCCACGCTTTGGCGGTCAAAGGTGGTGGTGCTGGGCATGGAGACCACGCGCACCGCCACTTTGTGTTCGGCCAACAAGGCTTGCGCCTTCATGGCGAGTTGCACTTCAGAGCCGGTGGCGATGATCACCGCTTGGGGCTTTTTGTTCATGCCCACTTCTGAAGGTTCGGCCAACACATAAGCGCCTTTGTTGATGGCGTCCAAGCCGCTGGCGTCTTTGGCGGCGCTGTCGCCTTTGGGCAGGTAGGGCAGGTTTTGTCGGCTCAGCAACAAGGCGGTGGGGCGATGTTGGTTTTGCAAAGCCACCGCCCAAGCCACCGCAGTTTCTGCGGTGTCTGCGGGGCGCCACACATCCAAGCCCGGGATCAAGCGCAGCGAAGCGGCGTGTTCGATGGACTGATGGGTCGGGCCGTCTTCGCCCAAGCCGATGGAGTCGTGGGTGAACACATGCACCACGCGCTGCTTCATGAGGGCGGCCATGCGGATGGCGTTGCGCGAATAGTCGCTGAAGGTGAGGAAGGTGCCGCCGTAAGGGATGAAGCCGCCATGCAGCGTGATGCCGTTCATGATGGCCGCCATGCCGAATTCGCGCACACCGTAATTGATGTGGCGGCCGCCGTGGCCGTGCTCGTCCTTCACCACGTTGCCCGCCAAGTCAACACGCATATTCGGCGTGGACTTGGTGTTGGTCAGGTTGGAGCCGGTCAGGTCGGCGCTGCCACCCAACATCTCGGGGATGGCAGCGGTGAAAGCTTCCAAAGCCAACTGGCTGGCCTTGCGGCTGGCCACGGTTTCGGCCTTGGTGTTGGCGGCGACCACCGCGTCGACCACGGTTTGGTGGAAGTTTGTCGGCAAGTCGCCGGCCATGCGGCGCTTGAATTCAGCAGCCAGCACCGGATGTGCGGCAGCGTAAGCGGCAAAGACGCCATTCCACGCGGCCTCGGCTTGTGCGCCTTTGGCTTTGGCGTCCCAATCGGCATACACCTCGGCCGGAATGGTGAAGGGGGCATGGGGCCAGCCAATGGCGGCGCGGGTGAGCGCAATTTCTTCAGCGCCCAAAGGTTCGCCGTGGGCCTTGGCGGTGTCCACGCGGTTGGGGCTGCCTTGGCCAATGTGGGTTTTGCAAGCAATGAGCGTGGGCTTGTCAGCGCTGTGTTTGGCGCTGGCGATGGCGCGGCTGACCGCTTGCACATCGTGCCCGTCCACGCTGATGACGTTCCAACCATAGGCTTTGAAACGAGCGGGTGTGTCGTCGATGAACCAAGGTGTGACCTTGCCGTCAATCGAGATGCCGTTGTCGTCGTACAAGGCGATGAGTTTGTTCAGCTTCCAAGCCCCCGCCAAGGCGCAAGCCTCGTGGCTGATGCCTTCCATCATGCAACCGTCGCCCATGAACACATAGGTGTGGTGGTCGACGATGCTGTGATTTGGGCGGTTGAACTCGGAGGCCAAGAGTTTTTCGGCCAGCGCCATGCCCACCGCATTGGTGATGCCTTGACCCAAGGGGCCGGTGGTGGTTTCCACGCCGGGGGTGATGCCCACCTCGGGGTGCCCAGCGGTTTTGCTGTGCAGTTGGCGGAAGTTTTTCAGCTCGCTCATGGGCAGGTCGTAGCCTGTCAGGTGCAAGAGCGCGTAAATCAGCATCGAGCCGTGGCCGTTGGACAGCACAAAGCGATCGCGGTTGGCCCAATGCGGGTTGCGCGGGTTGTGGCGCAGGTGCTCGCCCCACAGCGCCACGGCGATATCGGCCATGCCCATGGGGGCGCCGGGATGCCCGGAGTTGGCTTGCTGAACAGCGTCCATGGCCAGCGCGCGGATCGCGTTGGCCATTGGGGTGGTGTGGGCCATGGGGAAAACTCCGAGGGGTTGTGTGGGTGTGAGTGGGGCGGGGAAACCCTGGGATTTTAGCCGCTGGGTTTTTGGCCCCAAGACACTGCTGTCGCCCTGGGCACGCACCAGCTGGCTCAAGGGCGGCAAGCGGCTTGGGCCTATATTTGAGCCTTGCCCATGACCACCAGCCACCCGCCCAATCGCCTTGCCAAAGCCCCCCGCCAAGCCAGCGCCATGCTGCTGGCTGCTGGTCGCGGCGAGCGCATGCGCCCACTCACCGACACCACACCCAAACCTTTGCTGCCCGTGCGCGGCAAACCGCTGATGCAGTGGCCCTTGGAGGCCCTGGCGCGGGGTGGGGTGCCATCCGTGGTGATCAACACAGCGTGGTTGGGCGAACAAATTCCGGCACGTTTTGGAGAAGCCTTTACCGCGCCGGGCTTGCCGCCTGTGGTGCTGAACTACTCCGATGAGGGCAGCGATTTTGGTGGTGCGCTGGAGACGGCGGGCGGCATTGTGCGGGCCTTGCCCCAGCTGGCCGATGTGTTTTGGGTGGCGGCAGGCGATGTGTTTGCGCCAGAGTTTGTGTTTTCTGCGCAGGCTTTTGAGCGCTTTACCACCAGCCCACAGTTGGCGCACATTTGGCTGGTGCCCAACCCTGCGCACAACCTCGGGGGTGACTTTGGTTTGTCTGAGGAAGGTTTGGCACTCAATCTGCCTAAAACTGCCGTGATGCCTGGCCCAGCCGCCCCCAACAGCCCCGCCGTTCAAGCCCTTGGCCACCAGCCAGCACCCTACGTGGCGCATTCACCGCGCTACACCTTCAGCACCATTGCGCTTTACAAACGCGCCTTTTTTGAAGCAGCTTGGTGCCCCATTCCTGCCGGCAACCCCGAGGGCGTGAAAGCACCGCTGGCCGCCATGCTCAGGGCCGCCATGGACCAAGGTTTGGTCAGCGCGTCCCTCTATGAAGGCCTTTGGGTAGATGTGGGCACGCCTGAGCGATTGGCGCAGCTGAACTTGCAGGCTTGAATCCGTCATCGCGAGGCGCTTGGCGCTGTGGCGATCTTCAACTGACGCTGTGGCCCAATAATCTGCGGGCCAATAATGAAGGCATGTCGCGTCGCCCATCTGCTATGAGGTAGACCACCACTTGCTTGCCGTGCAAACGGTAAATCAAGCGGTAGGGTTTGAAAAACACCTGGCGGTAATCTTGGATGCCCAAGGCTAACAACATCAACATGGCCAAGGTATCTTGGGATTCCTCATAAGTGGCCATGTCTTGCAGCACCGCCCGCGCTTCGCCGTTTTGGATGATGACCAGGGGTTCGCGATCCGTCGTGATTTGCGCCAGCACCTGTGCCGCATGGGTTTTCAGGTGGCTGATGGGTTTGATCTGGGTGGTGTCATGCATGGACTGAATATGGTCTTTTAAAAATGGGTGGCAATGACTGAGCGACCCGCGCGTGGCTTTATGGCGCCAACAACCACACACAGGTTTTACATTCAAGTTCCAGCCAAGCCGACTTTGACACCCCTCCTACAATCCCGCCATGACTTCTATTTACGCGCAACGCCGCGCCGCTTTGGCCGCCCAATTGGGCGCTGGCGGTGTGGCCATCATCCCCACCGCGCCTGAGCGCGCTCGCAACCGCGACAGCGATTTTCCTTACCGCCACGACAGCTACTTTTATTACCTGACCGGCTTTACCGAACCCAACGCTTGGTTGGTCATCGCGGCCAACGGTCACAGCACCTTGTTTTGCCAACCCAAAGACGTGGAGCGCGAAATTTGGGATGGCATCCGCTTGGGGCCAGAGGCCGCCACCACCACTTTGGGGGTGGACGCCGCGCATTCGGTGCAAGCGCTGGACAGCTTGCTCCCGCCTTTGCTGGAAAACCAAAGCTGTGTGTGGTACCCCTTTGCCACCCACAAGGGCCTGGAGACGCGCGTCGATGAATGGCTGGGCAAAGTGCGCGCCAAAGTGCGAACGGGTGTGGTGTGCCCCTCTCAGCAGCGCGACCTGTGCGTGGTGTTGGACGAGATGCGCTTGGTCAAAGACGCCAGCGAACAAGACACGATGCGCCGCGCCGCCGCCATCAGCGCTGCCGCCCATGTGCGCGCCATGCAAACCAGCGCCCGCATGCTGCGCGCGGGCGAAGATGCGCGCGAGTACCACCTCGAAGCCGAGTTGCTGCACGAGTTTCGCCGCCATGGCGCACAGTTCCCGGCCTACACCTCCATCGTGGCCGCTGGCGCTAACGCCTGTGTGCTGCATTACCGCGCCGACACCGCGCCCTTGCGTGACGGCGAGTTGGTGTTGATCGACGCAGGGTGTGAGCTGGACGGTTACGCCAGCGACATCACCCGCACCTTTCCGGCCAATGGGCGCTTTACCGGCCCGCAGCGCGACCTGTACAACTTGGTGCTCGCCAGCCAAGACGCGGCGGTGGCCGCCACCCGCGCGGGCGCACGCTTCACCGACCCGCACGACGCCACGCTGCGCGTGCTGTCGCAAGGCTTGCTGGATTTAGGCTTGTTATCCAAACAGCAACACGGCACCGCGGACGACGTGATCGCAAAGAAAGCCTACGCTCCCTTTTACATGCACCGCACCAGCCATTGGCTGGGCATGGACGTGCACGACTGCGGCAGTTATGTCGAGCCCGGCCACACGCCCCCTGCGGACACCAGCGCACCCAGCGCCCCACCGCCTGGGCGCATCTTGCACCCCGGCATGGTGCTGACCATCGAGCCAGGCTTGTACGTGCGCCCCAGCCCCGAAGTGCCCGAAGCGTTTTGGAACATCGGCATCCGCATCGAAGACGATGCCATCGTCACCGCCACGGGTTGCGAGTTGATCAGCCGAGGGGTGCCGGTGAAGGCGGATGAGATTGAAGCGTTGATGCGTTGATCCAGCACTGTCTATCGCTGCACTGCGCAGGCCCAAACAGGCTTCCGTTGCTGACGGATTAGAAACAGAGCCACACCGTTTGCTTGTCAATTTGGCATGGCTGCCCAGCTTGCCACCTACAATCGACCACCCTGTTTTAGCACCGCCCGACACACGTGGGTAGTTAACAGCCACCACGGAGAACCGCATGCCCCAAACCCCACCCGCCACAAACCCCGTTTCACAAGACGAGGCGCGCAAAGAG
>JBEDFU010000047.1:0-17865 GCA_041174965.1 Pseudomonadota bacterium
GCCCCCAACCAGCCCCCTCCCAGCCTGGGCGGGCCGACCAGCGGCGAACCGTAAAATTCATGTGTTGACCCACATCTTTTGCCCCACTACCCACAAGGATGCCTGACATGAAAGCGCCGATTGAATTGCTGGCCAAAGACCTCAACGGCCACGGCGGCGTGTTCTGCCCCAACCCCAAAGCCGACATGAAGTTGTGGAACAGCCACCCCAAGGTCTACCTGGATGTGGCCCACACCGGCCACGCCAAGTGCCCGTACTGCAGCACCGAGTACCAGCTCAAAGACGGCGAGCACGTTAGCGCCCACTGAGGCGTTGATCGCCTTGCTGCATAGCTCAACCCCTGGCTTCATGGCCCTCGGCTTGGCCACAGGCCGCCCCCCATGACCCGCTCTTTGTTCATCGCCCCACAGTGGATTGGCGACGCCGTCATGAGCGAGCCGCTGCTGCGCAGCTTGCACATGCGCGGTGAGGTGGTCACCGTGGCGGCCCTGCCTTGGGTGGCGCCGGTTTTTCGCGCCATGGGCGCGGTGGCCGCCGTCATCGAGTTGCCTTTCCAGCACGGCGGTTTGCAGTGGTCGGCGCGGCGCGCCATGGCGCGCCAACTCAAAGGCCAGTTTGACCGGGCCTATGTCGGCCCCAATTCCCTCAAAAGCGCGCTCTTACCGTGGTGGGCGGGCATTCCGGTGCGGATCGGCTACCAAGGCGAGGCGCGCTGGGGCGTGCTGAACCGGCGCTTGCCCAACCCGCCGCGCAACCAGCGCCCACCCATGGTGGGCCATTACTTGGCCTTGGCCCAGGTCGATGTACCTGCCAGCATGGGCCCGGCTGGCGCGGGCGACTGGGCCAGCTCGGTGTTGGGCGCCACCTCGTTTCAGCCTGGCGTGGGGCAGGACAGCGCCATGGGCTTGCGCGCTCCGCGGGTGGACCCGCGACCGCGTTTGCAGCGCAGCCCCGCGCAAATGAAAGCCACCCTCCACAGCTTGGGCCTGGCGGCGCAGGCCTATGTGGTGATGGTGCCGGGGGCCGAATACGGGCCGGCCAAACGCTGGCCGGCGGCCCACTTCAGCGCCTTGGCGGGCTCATTGGGCCTGCCCACCGTGCTCTTGGGATCGGCCAAAGAGGCCGCGTTGTGCGACAGCATTGCCGCACCCGTCAATGCTGAACAAGCGCAACAGGTGCGCAACCTGGCCGGGCAAACCGACTTGCTCAGTGCGATGGACGTGATGGCCAGCGCCCGGGCCGTGGTCAGCAACGACTCGGGCCTGATGCACGTGGCTGCCGCTTTTGGGGTGGCGCAGGTGGCTTTGTTTGGCTCGTCCAGCCCAGCGCACACGCCCCCACTCAACCCCCAAGCCCAGGTGCTGTGGCTGGCCCGCGACAAGGCCTACACCCCGGCCCTCAGCTGCGCCCCGTGCTTTGAGCGCCAATGCCCGCTGGGACACACCCGCTGCTTGAACGACATCAGCCCCGAGCGGGTGCGGCAGGCGTTGGGGATGTGAGGGTGCTTTTTGTTCCAACCACTTCAAACGCGGATGTGCTGGGCCTGAGCCGTGATGCGCGCGATCAAGTCTTGCGCCGCGGGCAGGTCGTGGATCAGGCCGGTGGCTTCGCCCACCGTGGCGTGGGCGCGGTCAAAGTCGCCGGCTGCCACGCCGGCTTGGTAGTCGGCGCGGGCAGTTTCTGGGTCGGCGCGCAAGGTGTCGATGCGGTCTTCCCACTGGCGGTGCAAGCCGTTGCGGATGGCGCGAAAGTCGTAAGGGGCGGGCCAATTCTTTTGGCGCAAGATGTCAAACACCGCGCTGCGGGCGGTGCCGTCGCCATCGGTGACCACCGCTTGTTGTTTGGCCGCTTCGCTGGCCAGGCTTTCGCGGCTGGCCCACAGGCGCGAGCCGATCAACGCGCCGTCGGCCCCCAAGGCCAGTGCCGCCGCCAGACCGCGCCCATCGGCCACGCCACCAGCGGCCAGCAGCAGGGTATGTGGCGCGTGGGCGGCCAGCCAATCGGCGGCTTCGGGCACCAGGGCAAAGGTGCCACGCCCCAGTTGGGCGTTCATGCCATGGCCACCGGCTTCCATGCCTTGCACCACCAGCACCGCTGCACCGGCCTCTACCGCCCAGGGCACTTGCGCCAAGCTTTGCACTTGGCAGATCAACGGCACGCCAGCTGCTTGCAGCCGGGCGCGGTAGGGGCGCGGGTCGCCAAACGACAGCATGATGGCCGCAGGTCGATGCGCTTGTTCCAGCATGGCGTCCAAGGCGCTGGCGTCTGAGTCCAAACGCCAGGTGATGAAGCCGCAGCCCAAGCGCGCCAAGGCCTCTGGCTGGCCGCTCAAAGTTTGGAGCGCCAAGCGGTGTTCGCGCAGCGTCCAATCCAGCTCGCCATAACCCCCGCCCAGCAAGCCCAGTGCGCCGGCTTGGGCGCAGGCCGCGCTCAGCGCGCCGCCACTGGCCAAGGCCATGGGGGCCAAAGCGATGGGGGTGGTCAGGCCAAAGGCGTGGGTGAAGCGGGTGTGCAAATGCATGGTGAGGTTTCAAAAAGGCAATGGGGTTTGGCGGTTGGCTTTGGGCGCGGGGTCATCGCTGCGTTGCGTGCGGCTCGCCAACCACACCAACCCCAGCACCGGCAAGCCGAGCAAGGCGGTGCTGATGAAAAACGCCTCGTAGCCCCAAGCGTCAACATACTGGCCCGAAAAACCCGCCACAAACTTGGGCAGCAGCAGCATGAGTGAGCTGAACAAGGCGTACTGCGTGGCCGAGTACTGCACATTGGTGAGTGAGGACAAATAGGCGATGAAGGCCGCCGAGGCAATGCCGCTGCTGAGGTTGTCGGCCGAGATCACCCAAATCAGCGCGGTCACATCGTGGCCGTGTTGGCCCAGCCAAGCAAACAGCAGGTTGCTCAGGGCCGACAACACAGCGCCGATCATGAGCACGCGCATCACGCCCCAGCGCAACGCCATCGCGCCACCCACAAACGCACCCAACAAGGTCATCACCACGCCGTACACCTTGGTCACGGCGGCCACCTCTTCTTTGGTGTAACCCATGTCGACATAAAACGGGTTGGCCATGATGCCCATCACCACGTCGCTGATGCGGTACACCGCGATCAGCGACAGCACCAGCACCGCATGCCAGCGGTGGCGTTGCCAAAAGTCGGCAAACGGTGCCACCACGGCGGACTGCAACCATTCGCCCACATTGCGCGCGGGCGCGATGGCCACAGGTGCAGGCTCTTGAGAAAACGCCACCGTCACCAAACCCACCACCATCGACGCGGCCATCACCAAGTAGGCGGCTTGCCAAGCCAGCTGTTGGTAGCCGCTTTGGCCCACGGCCTCTTGGTGGGCGGCGATCCACAGCACGCCAGCGCCGGCCCAAATCATGGCCAAGCGGTAACCGGTTTGGTAGCTTGCGGCCAGCGCGGCTTGCAGCCTGGCATCGGCCGACTCGATGCGAAACGCGTCCAGCGCAATGTCTTGCGTGGCCGACGCAAACGCCACCACCAAAGCGCACACCACCAAGGGCGTCAAACCATCGCGCGGGTCTTGCCAGGCCATGCCCGCCACCCCGGCCATGATGGCCCCTTGCGACAGCAGCAGCCAACTGCGCCGCCGCCCCAGCCAGGGCGTGAGGAACGGCAGGGGCAAGCGGTCCACCAGGGGGGCCCACACCCACTTGAAGCCATAGGCCAGGCCGACCCAACTGAGGTGGCCAATGGTGCTGCGGTCAATGCCCGCTTCGCGCAAGCGAAAACTCAGCGTGCCCAGCACCAGCAGCAAGGGCAAGCCAGCGGCAAAGCCCAGCGCCAGCATGCGCAGACTGGCCGGTTGGCCATACACCTTCAGCGTGTCCCACCATTTCACCGGTGCCACCGCAGTGGCTGGACTTGATGTATCGTTCATGGCCCCTATTGTGAAGGGCTTGCACAGCAGTACACCACCATGGCTGGAGGCCTCATGAAACCCACCCCAATGACCGTTGATACCCACCGACGTGGCTTTTTGCGCGGCTGCGCCTTGTGCGCGGCAGGCGCGGGCTTGTTCTCACCTCTGGTGGTGGATGCCCGCGAAGGCGTAGAGGTGGGCAAAGAGTCGGCTTTTGCCAAGCTGGTGCCGGCCGAAGAAGTCGAGGCCTCAGCGCGCCAGCAATACCAACAAATGCTCAAACAAGCGGCCGAAAAAAAGGCCCTGGGACCCGACAACCACCCCGAGGTGCTGCGCTTGCGCGGCATTGCCCAGCGCATCATCCCGCACAGCTACGAGTGGAACCCGCGTGCCCGCGAATGGAAGTGGGAGGTCAACCTGATTGGCTCCAACCAAGTGAATGCGTTTTGCATGCCTGGGGGCAAGATCGCTTTTTATTACGGCATCTTGAAAAAACTCAACCTGAGCGACGACGAAGTTGCCATGGTCATGGGCCATGAGGTGGCGCATGCGCTGCGCGAACACGCCCGCGAGCGCATGGGCAAAAGCACCGCCACCCAAGGCTTGTCGCGCTTGGGCGGTGCGCTGGTGGCGGGCATCTTTGGCATCGACCCACGCATCACCGACATGGTGGCCCAGCAAGGGGCCAATTTGCTCACCTTGAAGTTTGGCCGTGAAGACGAAACCGAGGCCGACCTGGTCGGCATGGAGCTGGGCGCGCGCGCCGGTTTTGACCCCCGCTCGGGCGTGACGCTGTGGGAAAAAATGAGCGCCAACAACCAAAACGCCCCGCCCGAGTGGATGAGCACCCCCCTCGGGCAACAGCCGCATCCAAGAAATGCAGGCCAACATGGACAAGGTGCTGCCTTTGTATCAGCGGGCCAAAACGCCTTAAATGGGACTCAACACATAGCAAACGCTTATTTCCAGGTGGCACGGGGCCGGTAAGGAGTGTCGGCTAGGCCAATGTGTTTGTCAGGCATCAAGGCCAAAGCCTCAAGTTCTGCGCTCTTTCTGGGTGTCAACGGGGTTGGTTTTGCGCTGAATTTAACCTTGCAAATTGACTCCGCCATGAACAAATTACAAGGTTAATTTGTCTGGCAAACCCGAAAAAACGGATGGTAAGTCATCAGATGCAAATGCATCAGATAAACTAATGCGATGCGCACCACCCTGGACTTGGATGACGATGTATTGGCCGCCGCCAAGGCCTTGGCCAAAGCGGGGAACACCACGGCTGGGCGCATCATTTCGGACACCATGCGCCGGGCCATTCAAAGCGGGCTGGCCGACCCCCCTGGCTCCACGGTTGGCGCCCATGCGAGCGGCCAGGCCGAACCAGCGCCTTCAGCCCATGGGTTTGTGTCGCTCACGGCCCCGGGTCAACACATCGTCACATCTGCCTTGGTGCGGGCCATGCGCGAAGAGTTGGGGGAGTGAGTTGCGCGCCTTGCTTGACACCAGCGTTTTGATCGCCCTGTTGGACGCCAACCACATCCACCACCGAAGGGTCATGGCTTGGTTGCAGGCGCACCCAGATGGCTGGGCCAGTTGCCCGATCACCCTGAATGGTTGTGTGCGCATCTTGTCGCAGCCCACTTACCCCAACCGCTTGCCGATGCAAACCGTGGTGCAGGGTTTGGCAATGGCGATGCAACATCCCATGCACCGCTTTTGGCCAGATGACATCAATGCCGTGCAAGACCCAGCCATCGATTGGCAGCAAGTGCTCAGGCCCGTGGACATCACCGACGCTTATTTGCTGGCGCTGGCGGTGAAAAACCAAGGCTGTTTGGTCACCCTGGACCAAGGCATTGCGCCGGCATGGGCCTCGCAAGCCCAAGCGCGGCACTTGATCGTTTTGGGTTGAACTTAAGTCCCACCCACATAAGGGTTGCTGCGCCGCTCACGGCCAAAGGTGCTCTCGGGGCCATGGCCGGGGATGAACACCGTGTCGTCGCCCATGGGCCATAAACGCTGGGTGATGCTGTCGATCAAATCTTGGTGATTCCCTCGGGGGAAATCGGTGCGGCCTATGCTGCCCGCAAACAGAACATCTCCGACAAAAGCGCGCTGTATTTCGGGCGAATAAAACACCACGTGTCCTGGGGTGTGCCCTGGGCAGTGGCGCACCTGCAAAGTGTGCGCGCCCAAGGTGACGGTGTCGCCGTCACTCAGCCAGCGGGTGGGTGTGAACGCGCGTGAGGGTGGGAATCCATAGTTGGCCGCAGCGTCTTTCAAACCATCAATCCAAAACTGATCGCCGGGGTGTGGCCCGATGATGGGCAATTGCAAGGTCTCAGCCAATTCAGCGGTGCCACCCGCGTGGTCGATGTGCGCATGGGTGATCCAAATCGCCACCAATTTCACACCCAGTTGTTGGCAAGCGCTTTGCAGCATATCCAAGTCACCACCTGGGTCGATGATGGCCGCGGTCATGCCCTCGTCCTCCCAGACCACCGAGCAGTTTTGTTGAAAGGGCGTGACGGGGATGGTTTCGTAGTGCAGCATGGGTGTTGAGAGCGAGACAAAAGCCAACCAGATCAACCAGGGTTGGCAAACATCTCAAGATGGGCCGGGGTTGTGATTGTTGCAGGCCTGTAAAAAGTGATAGCTGTTGTAAGCGTTGCAATGCATAGAATGGCCTTTTTTGGAGCATCCTCATGGTGAAAACGTTTGCGAAGGCGATGGTTTTGGTGCTCGGCTTGTGGGTAACACTGGCCACACAGGTCGTGGCGCAAGAAAAAACCTTGGTCATGGCCATGTCAGCCACCCCCAAAGGTTTTGACCCTGACATTTGGGTGCCCGGTCAAATTGAAGCGGCGGTTAACCTGTATGAAGGCTTGACACGCTACGGCACGCGAACCGGTGCCAATGGCAAGTTGGAAGTGGACCCGTCAAAAATAGAGCCCCACTTGGCCGAGAGCTGGACCGTTTCACCCGATGGCAAAATCTACACCTTCAAGCTCAAGCGAAATGTTCGCAGCCCCTTTGGCAACGAGCTGACCGCGCAAGACATCGTGTGGACGTATGAAAAGTCGGCGGTACAAAAGCGCACGGGCCAGTTCATGCGCACGGCTGCGCGCATCGAAAAAGTAGAAGCGGTGTCGAAATACGAGGTGCGTTACACACTGAGTGACGCCAACCGCATTTTTTTGGGCGCGCTGACCTTGCATTTGCCCGCCATTTTTGATTCGGTCGAAGCCAAGAAACACGCCACGCCAGAAGACCCCTACGCCACCAAGTGGTTGGCCTTGAACACGGCTGGGTTTGGCCCCTATCACTTGCAGACGCTTCAGGGTGGGCAGCAGGCGGTGTTTGTGGTGAACCCCAATTACGCCTTCAAAAAACCCTATTACACAAAAATGATTTGGCGGGAGGTTCCCTCCCCTGCCACCCGTGTGGCGTTGATTCGCACCGGACAAGTGCAGTACGCAGAGCAAATCCCTTTTCAGCAGTTGACAGCATTGCGTGCCGACAACAGCGTCAAGGTGGAAAGCGTCCCAGGGTTTGGTGGGGCCACGGTGCGGATGAACCCGCGTTACCCGCCATTTGACAAGGTCAAGGTCCGTCAGGCCGTGGCTTATGCGACCGACTACGCCGCCATTGGTGAGGCGGTGTTTCTGGGTCAGGGCACGCGCTCGCGCTCCATGCTCAACTCGCCCATTGCCGGTGCAGTCAACGCCTACAAATACGAGACCGACTACAACAAGGCCAAACAACTGCTGGCTGAAGCGGGCTATCCCAACGGCGTGGATGTGACCTTGGAATACAGCACCAATTGGTGGTGGGAAGAGCCCTTGGTGCTGCAAATGCAAGCTTCATTGGCCAAGGCCGGCATCCGCGTCACGCCCAAAAGAATTCCATCTACCGAGATGTTGGCCCGGCGCACCATCAATGTGTGGACCGTCCCGTTCTTGACGCATTTGACATCGAGCTTTGTGCCCGACCCGTCCTACAACATGTTCCTGACCGCGCATTGCCGGGGCTCGTCCAACGTCAACGCCAACTGTGACGCCGCCATGGACAAGCTGATTGACGCGTCTGTCGTTGAGCGCGATCAAAAAAGGTGGTTGTCTTTGTTAGAGCAAGCGCAAAACCTGCAGGCCGACTCCGCCACCTTCGTCGAAACGTTTTTACCGGGCACCCATGAGGTTTTCGCCGCCTGCATGAAGGGTTACGTGTGGAAACCCCATAACCGACTGGTGTGGAAAGATTTGAGTTGCGGTTCTTGATGGGTGAAACAGGCGCTCGCATTGCCAAATTCCTGCTGATGCGGGTGGTGGTGTCGGTGCCTGTCATATTGGGGATTGTTTTTTTGACCTTCATGCTCATCCGCTTGGGTGGGCAAGACCCCGTGGCCATGTTGGCCGGGCCGATGGCCGATGAGGCCATGTTGACGGCCCTCAGGGCTCAGTTGCAACTCGATCAACCCTTGCTGTTGCAATTTGGGCATTACATGCTTCGATTGGCCCAAGGGGATTTGGGGGTTTCATGGCAAGGTGGCATACCGGTGTGGGGCGAAATACTGCATTTGTTTCCCGCCACATTGGAGCTGGTGCTGTTGTCGGTGGGATTGGCCGCCTTAATTGGGGTGCCCATTGGCATGCGGGCGGCCACACACCCCAACGGGTGGTTTGATCAGATTTCCCGCTTTGGCTCGTTGGCAGGCTTTCGATGCCCACCTATTGGATGGGTTTGATGGCCATCTTGGTGTTTTTTTATATCTTGCGTTGGGCCCCCCCGCCCATGGGTCGTTTGTCGATCGAGGTGGTGGCGCCAACGGTCGTGACGGGCAGCATTTTGGTGGACTGCATGTTAGAAGGCAATTGGCGGGCCTTGGGCTCAGCCTTGGCGCATTTGGCATTGCCGGTGGCCTGCTTCACCCTCTTGGCGGCGGCACCGATGATCAAGCAAAGCCGGGCCATTTTGATTGAGATCATGAACAGCGACTATGTGCGCTATGCCCGTGCCAATGGGTTTTCCAAGGCGACGATCCGAAAAATGGCCTTGCGCAATGCGGCCACGCCGTTGCTGACCTTTTTGGGTTCGGAATTGACGTCTTTGCTGGCGGCAGCAGCCTTGGTGGAATACATTTTTTCTTTGAGTGGCTTGGGCCAATGGGGTTTGAACGCCATCTTGCTGGGCGACTTTGCGGTGGTGCAAGGCTATGTTTTGACCTTGGCGCTTTTTTCGGTTTTTATATTCATGGTCATTGATTTGATCGTGATGCTTTTGGAGCCACGGCGTTGAGCCCATCCGTGACAACAGTGGCCGCATCACCCACCCACCGCCATTGGTTGGCCTATCCGCTGGGGCTGGCCAGGCGCAGTCCCACCTTTGTCGTGGGCTTGGGCATCGTGGTGTTTTTTTTGCTGCTGGCGGTTTTGGCCCCCGTCATTGCCCCATTCAATCCAACCCAATCGTTTTCGCATGAGGTCTTGCAAGCCCCCAGTGGCCGATTTTTCTTCGGCAGTGATGGCAATGGCATGGATGTTTTTTCGCGGGTCATCCATGGCAGCCGTTACGCCTTTGGCATTGCCATTCCCGCCGGGCTGATCATGATCGGTATTGGCATGCCTTTGGGGCTGTTGGCGGGCTACAAGGGCGGCTGGCTGGATGAGGTGTTGCTGCGCACCTTGGATGTGTTGCGCGCATTTCCGACCATCATCTTGGCGCTGGCCGTGGTGGCGGCAACGGGCCAAAGCTTGGTCAGCATGGTGGTGGTCATTGGTTTGCTGGACAGCCCCATTTTTGCGCGGGTGGTGCGGGCAGAGGTGTTGACTTTGCGGTCATCGACCTTTGTGCAAGCGGCCATTGCTGTGGGCAACCCCGCCTGGCGGGTGATGTTTGTTCACATCTTGCCCAATGCCATTTTGGG
Source organism: Pseudomonadota bacterium (assembly GCA_041174965.1). GTDB lineage: Bacteria > Pseudomonadota > Gammaproteobacteria > Burkholderiales > Burkholderiaceae_C > Limnohabitans. The sequence goes on from JBEDFU010000047.1 coordinate 9,807, forward strand.
GGCGACAGCGCAGCTGCCCATGCGAATGGCGTGGGCCGTGCGCATCAGTGCCACTTTGGCTTTTATCGGCGTGGGCATCCAAGCACCCACGCCGGAGTGGGGCGCCATGATCCGACAAGGCGCCGAATATGTGATCACCGGTGAATGGTGGGCGGCGTTGTTTCCGGGCTTGGCGCTGATGACGCTGGTGCTGGGGTTTAACCTGTTGGGCGACGGCCTGACGGACTTGTTGGACCCCAAACGCAGGGGTGTTGGCAAATGAGTTTGCTATCGGTGGACAACCTGCATGTTCATTTCGTTGCCCGTGGCATCGACAACCAAATCCGAACCGCCAAGGCCCTGAATGGGGTGTCGTTTGAATTGGAGCCCGGACAAGTGCTGGGCTTGGTGGGCGAGACCGGTGCGGGAAAGTCATTGACCGCATTGGCTTTGTTGGGTTTGTTGCGCCCACCCGCTCAGGTGGTGGCAGGAAAGATTCAATTTGAAGGTCAAGATCTGGGGCTGTTGGACAAACCCGGCGGAGGGTCTGCGCGTGGCAAAAGCATCACCTTGATACCGCAGTCGCCCAAAACGTCCCTGGACCCCACGGCCCGCATCGGTGAGCAGCTCATTCGCATCCAGCGTGAACACGGCCAGACCGACATGGTCAAAGCGCATGCCAGGGCCATCGAGATGTTGGAGCAAGTCCAAATCCCAGACCCTGTGCGACGCATGAAGGCCTGGCCCCATGAGTTGTCGGGGGGCATGGCGCAACGCGTTCTGATTGCTGCGGGCCTGATCAACTCGCCGCGGTTGGTGATCGCCGATGAGCCGACCACGGGATTGGATTTGACGGTGCAAGCCGAAGTGCTGGACATCTTTAAGCGCTTGGTGTCTGCCAACGGCATGAGCGCCATCATCATCACCCACGATTTGGGCATCGTGGCCCATTATTGCGACCGCATGGCCGTCATGTTTGCGGGAACCATCATTGAAGAGGGGCCGGTGGGCAAGGTGTTTGCTGAGCAAAGGCATACCTACACACAAAGCCTGATTGCTTCAACCCCCAAGCAAATTGCGGTGCATGGGTTTGCCAGTGCGGTGGGGTCGCCGCCCAACCTATACGACTTGCCCAGTGGTTGTATTTACAAAGATCGATGCCCCAAGGCACAAGCCATTTGTGACGCGAGCTTGCCCACCCTTGAGATGGGCGCAACGCACCGCGTGCGGTGCCACATACCGAACGGCAAGCCATGAGTCGCCCATTGATCGAACTGCATGAGGTGGTGAAAAAGTTTCCGGCAGATGGGGGCGTTCAGGTCACGGCGGTGGACCGTGTGAGCCTGAGCATCCAGCCGGGTGAATCGGTGGGGTTGGTGGGCGAGAGTGGTTCGGGAAAATCAACCCTGGGATTGCTCATGACCCGCTTGACCCCGGTCAGCTCAGGACAGATCCATTTTGATGGGCAAGACATCACCCACTTGTCGGACGAACAGATGCGCCGGCTTCGTTCGCAAGTTCAAATGGTTTTTCAAGATCCCTGGGGTGCATTGAACCCACGCATGACGGTGGGCCGATCCATGGCGGAGCCCTTAAAGCTGCACACATCGTTGAGCGAAACCGAACGCAAGCAAGCGGTTCATGCGTTGGCTGAGCGGGTGCATTTGCCCATGGCGTCGCTCCATCGGTTCCCGCATGAGTTGTCGGGCGGGCAGTTGCAGCGCGTTTGCATTGCCCGCGCGATCGCATCAAAGCCTCGCTTGCTGGTGCTCGACGAGCCCACCAGTTCACTGGATTTATCGGTTCGTGCCGGCATATTGGAACTGTTGGATGCCATCCGAAAAGAAACCGGCGTCGCGCTGCTCTTGATCAGCCACGACCTGGAAACAGTGGAGTTGATGACGCAGCGATTGTTGGTTTTGTATTTGGGCAAGGTGGTCGAGCAAGGCCCCACACCAGAGATTTTTAACAACCCCGCGCACCCCTACACGCAAACGCTGATGTCGGCGCATTTGCCTGCCGACCCCCAGGCGGTTTTGTCTCGCCTGCCGGCCGTGGGAGAAATACCCAGCCCGTTGAACTTGCCTTCTGGGTGTTTGTTTTCCTCGCGGTGCCCGCTGGTGCGACCGCAATGCCAGCAAGTTTTCCCTTCCTTTTTCAACCTCAACGGCGGACTTGCACATGCCGCAGCCCACGAAGTTGCTTGCAACCGCGTGCCAGACGCAACGAATTGGTTGTCAAGCGCAGCGCAAAAAAGTTAAAACACCAGGAACCCATCCATGAACACGCCCATTCCATCCAGTGCGCCCCATGCATACCCCTTCAAACCCGAAAACACCAAAAGGGGGTACGGGGCCATTGACATCGTGGTCAACATCTATACGCCCGAGGCGATTGCAGAAAACCGCATCCCCACCGACGCCAACTTCATCGACAAGGTGAGGCTCAACTCGGCTTACAGCAATGGCGTGACCATGGAGCAATACCTGGAAAAAATGGATCGCGCAGGCATAGAACGCTCATTGCTCATCGCCACCCGCTGTGGCGATCTGCGGGTGCGCGGCTCGACTGAGATACCGTATGAATGGGTGGCCGAGATATGCGCCAAATACCCCGATCGTTTTTCTGGCTTGGCCGGCTTGGACCCGACCCGAGGCATTGCGGGTTTGAAAGAGTTGGACGTGGCGGTCAAGACATATGGTTTTGTGGGTGCGCATTTCTACCCACATTGGTTTGACGAGGCGCCCGACAGTGCGGTCTGGTACCCCTACTACGCCAGGTGCGCCGAGTTGGAGATTCCCATCATGATGCAAGTGGGTCACTGCCTGGTGTATCAAAAGGACCGCAGGCTGCCCAACGTCGGGCGCCCCATGACGCTGGACCGCGTGGCCATGCATTTCCCCGAGCTGAATTTGATTGGCATCCATCTGGGTTACCCATGGACCGACGAGATGATCTCAGTGTGCTGGAAGCACCCCAATGTGTACATGGCCGGGGACGCTTATGCGCCCAAACACTGGCCGCCCGCCGTGATTCACTATGCCAACAGCTATGGGCAAGACAAGTTTTTGTTCGGCACCGACTGGAAAGTCATTGACCCCGAGCGCGCCATGTCCGACATCGACAACTTAAATTTCCGTGAACATTCGTTGCGAAAAATTCTTCGCGACAACGCCATGAAACTTTTCAAACTCCCATGAGCCACCCGCTGCCCACAGCGCTTTTGGATGAGCTTGCCACGATCGTGGGCAAGGGCGATTTGTTGCTCGACCCCGTGAGCTGTGCCGCCGCTTGCGCCGACATCTTTGTGTGGCCCGATGCTGTGGCAGCGCAAGCGGTGATTCGCCCTGGGTCCACCGAACAAATGTCGCAAGTGATGCAAGCCTTGGCCCAAAGCGATGTGGCGGTGGTGCCGCGTGGTGCTGGCCTGTCATACACCGCGGGCGTGGTGCCGGCGACGGCGGCCGTGGTGGTGGATTGTTTGCGCCTTAAACAAATACAAGTGTTTGCGCAGGACATGTACGCCATCGTCGGTGCGGGCACCACTTGGCTGGAGCTTTACGAGGCCCTCAAACCCCTTGGCTTGCGTGCTGCACAAATCAGCCCCATCTCTGGCAGCCACAGCACCATTGGGGGCGCCGCATCCCAAAACCTGCCTGGTGGTTTGGAGCACTTCATCGGGCTGACGGTGGTGCTGGCAGACGGCACGGTGGTGACCACGGGGTCGGCGGCCAAAAGCGGGGCCAATGCATTTGCCCGCTATGCAGGGCCTGACCTGACCGGTCTTTTTCTGGGTGACTGCGGTGCATTTGGCATCAAAACCGAATTGGTGGTTCGCCTCACCGTTGAGCGTGAGGCCGCCTTTGCGTCTTTTCAATTCGATACCCATGAGGACATGTTGGCTGCGCTGATTCACTTGCGCCAGCGGGAGTTGGTGACCCGCGCTTTGTCCATGGATCAGCTCAAAGCCAAATCAGCCACCCAAGTGGATGTGGGGGAGGCCTTGGGTGTGGCCAGGGCGGTGATCGGTGAATCCAAGTCGCTGGGTGGGGCGATCAAAGACCTGACCCAATTGGCTTTTGGCAGAGGTGAACTCCAACGGGCCAAGTGGTCACTGCATTTGACGGTTGAGGCGGCCACAACAGAGATGGCCGAATCGCAAATGGCCTTGGCCCGGGGCGTGTGCCAGGGCAAAGGACAAGAGATCGACAACATGATCCCCAAAGCGATGCGGGCCAAACCCTATTCCATCAGGGGTTTGGTGGGCCCAGAGGGTGAGCGCTGGGTGCCTGTGCATGCCATATTGCCGCTCACGCGGGCGCAGGCGTGCATGCGCGATTTGGTGGCCCAACTCCAAAGCCATGAGGACCAGTTTCAAGCGGCGGGGGTGTTTTACTCGTGGATCATTTCCACCTTGGGGGCGTACATCACGATTGAACCCATGTTTTATTGGAAAGACCAGTTGGACCCTGTCCACATGGCGCATTTGTCACCCCGCAACCAAACCCGTTTTGCTAACTTTGAAGTGAATGAAAAAGCCCGCGCATTGGTGGCGCAGGTTCGCGAGCAACTGCGCCAGACCATGGGCGAACATGACGCCGTGCACGCCCAGATGGGCCGGTTTTATCCGTACCTGCCGGGTCTGACGCCGGGCACGCAAAGCCTGGTGCGCGACATCAAGACAGCCCTGGACCCCCGTGGGGCATTGAACCCCGGGGTTCTCGGTTTGAATCGAGGATCCAACCCGTGACGACAGCCGACATCCAAAAACACTTTGTGACGGTGAAAAACCGGCGCGTCCATTATTTGCGTTGTGGGACTGGGCCGGTGCTGGTTTTGTTGCACGCATCGGCTTGCTCTGCCAAGGTGATGCGCGATCACATGGTGTATTTCGGACAAAAGTTCACCGTGATCGCCACCGATACCCCGGGGTTTGGTTTGTCTGATTTGTTGCCAATCGAGACGGTCACCACAGAAGATTTGGCCGATGCATTGGCCGACACCTTGGACGCCTTGGGCATTGCGCAGGTGGCGGTGTATGGGCGGCACACGGGTGCGCAAATTGCTGTGGAGTTTGCGGCCCGGCACCCCGACCGTTGCGCCATGGCGTTATCTGATGGGTTCCCCATCTATACCCTGCAAGAGCGCGAGCGCAGGCTGTCGACTTACCTTCCGCCGATTGTTCCCAGTTTTGATGGCAGCCATTTGCTGTGGCTTTGGTTTCGCTACCGGGAGCAACATGTTTTCTGGCCGTGGAACGCGCAAGACGCGGCTCACCGTGCAGACACCGATGTGCCGGATGTGCATTTTTTGCATCGCGGTGTCGTCGAAATGCTCGAGGCGGGTGATGGCTATCGGATAGGTTACGCCACAGCCTATCGGCATCGGGGCGTGGACGCCTGTGCCGACTTGAAGGTGCCAGTGTGTTTTGCGGGGCGCCCGGGCGACAGCCAGGGGCACACGCCCCAAATGATGCCTGCTGGTTCGTGGACACACATGCTGCCCAGGGACAAGCACGCGTCCATGCCTGTGGAGTTGGAAATTTTGTTGCGCCATGTGCCCCAAGGTGTGGCGCCGATGGCGCCTGTTTGCTCAGACATACCTGGGCGCACAACCACGCAGTACATCGACCTGGATGGCGCGCAGGTGCTGGTGCGCAGCATGGGCAACATCCATCAACAAGCTCCCTTGGTGTTGTTGCATCACGCGCCCGGATCGTCGGCGCTGTTGGACGGGTTGTTGTGTGCGATGGGTCAACGCCATCCGGTCCTGGCGTTTGACCTGCCAGGCCACGGTGAATCCAATCCGATGGACGGCGAAATGCAGGATGTGGGCCATTGGACACAAACCAGTGTGAAGATATTGGCGGCCTTGGGGGTGGATGCGTTTCACCTGTATGGGCACAACACGGGTGCCATGGTGGCGGTTGAACTGGCCCATGTGGTGCCCACCCGTGTCAAGAGTTTGGTCCTCGATGCGCCTTTTTGCCTGACCCCAGATCAGCGCACCCAATGGACGCCCAAATGGTTAGAAGGTGTTGACCCCGTGTCACCCACATGGGATGGCACGCATTTGCTTCGCATCTGGCACATGCGCCGCGACATGGGTTTGTGGTGGCCTTGGTTTGAAAAAAACCACGCCCATCAAAAAACAGGGGCGCTGCACATGGACCCCCAGGCTGTGCATATGGAGGTGCGGGAAATGGTCAAGCAACTGTCTTCCTTTGTGCCAGCTTGGCGCGCAGCTTTGGCGTATCCCATGGGCGAAGCCCTGGCCAAGACGCATCAGGCCTGTTTGATGATGTGCGCCGACAAAGACCTGTTTCAACCCTGTTTTGAGCAGGCCTTGGCTGCTCGTTCAGATGCCAAGGCAATCCGTTTGACGGGCGATGAGAATACCAAGGCCGAAGCGATTTTGGGGTTCATCCACGCCCAGCCGACCGCGCATTGAAAGCGATGGCAGTGAAGGGTCAATTGACGACGTGGCGATTTTTTTAAAGACCAGAACATGCAAACCCCCATCAGAAACGGCGCCTCCAAATCGATTTTGATTACCGATGGCATTCGCGCATCTTCTTTGCGAACTCCCCACAAGACGGCCATCACAGAGTCATCCAGATCCTTGACCTACCGGCAATTGATCGACCGAATTGACCGCGTTTCGAACCTGGCCCATGCCGGATGGGGGCTGCGCCATGGGGACCGCGCTGCCTTGATGATGCGCAATCGTCTGGAGTACATGGAGTTGGTCTGCGGCTTGTCGTCGGCCGGTGTGGCTGTGGCCACCATTGGGCCGGCATCTGCGATGCCCGAGGTGCGATTTTTGTGTGAAGACGCCGGCGCACGGGTGTTGTTTGTGGACGCAGACTTCAAGGACTTGGCCATGGCCAGCATCCCCGCTTGTGTCGAACGCGTCATCGTGATGGGCGATGAATATGAAGCGCTGCTGAAAAACGCATCCAACGCCATATTGGATGTGGGTGTGACGGAAAACGATATTTTTTCCATTCCCTACACCTCGGGCGCCACAGGAAGACCCAAGGGGGTGATGCTGTCGCACCGGGGGCGCGTGCTGGCTTGTTACGCCATGGCCTCTGAGCATGGGGCGTATGGCCCCGATGATCGGGCCGTCGCCACAACACCCATGTTTCACGGCGCGGGTTTTTTGATGGCCTTGGTGCCCATATTTTTTGGGGGCTCCGTTGAAATCATGCCCAAGTTTGACATCGAACGCTTGATGTCCACCATTGAGCGCACGCGTGCCACCAGCACCTACATGGTGCCAACGCATTTTGCGGCGCTGTTTTCTGGGGATGCCAAGGCCAGGTCGTATGACACCTCGTCGCTCAAAGCGCTGATCTCGGGCACCGCACCCCTGGCGCAAAGCATGAAGTCAAAAATCATTGACCACTTTGGCGATGGCGTTTTGTTCGAACGCTATGGAACCACTGAGACGAATATCGTCACCGCCTTGAGGCCAGCAGACCAATTGCGAAAAATTGCTTGTGTGGGCCAGTGCTTGCCGGGCACGTACATCCAAATTTGGAACGACAACGGTGAGGTGGCCAGCAGCGATACGGTGGGTGAGTTGGCCGTGGCCTCTCCTTATTGTTTTACGGGTTACCACAATCTGCCGGAGGCCACCGAGAAAGCCCGGCGAGGCGATTGGTTCATCACCGGGGACTTGGCCAAGATTGACGACGAGGGGTATTTGTACATTGTTGACCGCAAGAATGACATGATCATCACCGGCGGTGAAAACGTGTACCCCCGAGAGGTGGAGGAGTTGTTGCTCAGCAACCCATCGGTGGCCGAATGTGCGGTGGTTGGAAAGCCCGATCCCTATTGGGGCGAAGCCATCCAGGCGTTTGTCGTTGCCAAACCAGGCCTGACCATCACCGCACCAGATTTAACGGCCTTTTGCCGTACATCCTTGGCGCCATACAAAGTTCCCAAAGGGATCCATTTTGTGAGTGCACTGCCGCGCAACAGCATGGGAAAAATATTGCGCAGAAAATTACGCGACGACTTGGCTTAGTGCCGCAAAACCCGCAACACCCCTTCACCCGCCACCCGCCCAC
>JBEDFU010000048.1:0-4219 GCA_041174965.1 Pseudomonadota bacterium
ACGCGGTGTTTGCCGGGCACACCGGCAACGACGGCAGCGCGATCGCTTGGGGCCAGCAAATGGGCGCCCGATTGGCGGATATGGGTGCGTACCAAGGTCATGGCTCGTGGGCCATGCCGCAAGGCGCCTTGGTCTCGTGGGGTTTGATGATGGAGGGGGCCATCCAGATCAATCAAAACGGCGATCGCTTCCACGATGAAACCCAAGGTTACTCAGAGGCCGCCACCCATGTGTTGGCCCAGCCGGGTGGGTTGGCGTGGAATTTGTTTGACGATCCGATTTTGCGTTTTGCCCAAGACTTCCCCGATTTCCGCGATGCCCAGGCCGCTGGTGCGGTGCGCACCAGCAATGACTTGGGACAAATTGCGCAGTGGGTGGGTTGCCCACCGCAGCAGCTCAAAGACACCTTGGCTGCCATGGTGCCCGGTGAGGTTGACGCCCTGGGGCGGCGCATCGAGCGGGTGCTGCAAGCCCCCTACCACTTGATCAAGGTGACGGGTGCCTTGTTCCACACCCAAGGGGGTTTGGACATCAATGCCCAGTGCCAGGTGCTGTCGCACCAAGGCCAACCCTGGCCCAATGTGTTTGCTGGCGGTGGTGCAGCCCGCGGTGTGTCCGGCAATGCCGTGTGGGGCTATTTGTCGGGCAATGGTTTGCTCAGTGCCTTTGCCAGCGGTTGGATTTGTGCCAACCAGTCTGCTGCGCTGGTGCGCTGATCAGTGTTGGCTGGCGCGCAGCAGCGTCATCACCTCTTCGGTGGTTTGCACATCGCCGAAGTTCAACAAAAAAGAGTCCAAGCTGGCCGCATGCTCTTGCGGCGTGAAGGCTGAGCACGCATCCGAGACCATCACGGTTTTGTAGTTGAGCATCATGGCGTCGCGGGCGGTGGATTCGCAGCACACATTGGTGGCGGTGCCGGCAATCAACACCGTGTCAATGCCTTCTTTTTGCAAACGCTCATGCAAGTCGCTGGAGCCTTGGATGAAGGCGCTGTAGCGGGTCTTGGGCACGTGCCAATCGCCAGCTTGGGGTTGCAGGTCGGCATACAAAGCATGGCCATCGTGGCCTGCGGACATGGTTTCACTGCGCAACTTCAGGCCCGCTGGGGAGGACAGGTTTTCGTGAAAGTGGGACCAACTCTGCAAGGACTCTTCGGTGAAGGTGTTGAGGATCCACACCACCGTGCCGCCCTTGAGGCGCAAGGCTTCGGCCAATCGGTTGATCGCGCCGCAAGTGGCCGCCGCAGCTGGGACCCAGGCGTGACCAGCCCCCTTTTTGACAAAAGCGTTTTGCATATCGACCACCACCAAGGCGGTGCGTTGCGGCGCCATGTGGCTGAAGGCATGCAGGTGGCCACGGCGGGCGATCACGCGGGCTTGCAAATCGGCAGAGGGGACATAGTCGGTCATGGCAATCCTGGTGGCAAATGGAGGACACAAAAAACCCCGCCGCAGCGGGGTGGGGATTCAGCGCTTGGCCAAGGGCAAAACGTCGCGGCGTTCGGCACCCGTGAACAATTGGCGCGGGCGGCCAATTTTGTACTCGGGGTCGCCAATCATTTCGTTGAGCTGCGCAATCCAACCCACGGTGCGGGCCAGGGCAAAAATACCGGTGAACAAATTCACGGGAATGCCAATGGCGCGCTGCACGATGCCTGAATAAAAGTCCACATTGGGGTAGAGCTTGCGCGAGACAAAGTAATCGTCTTCCAGGGCAATTTTTTCCAGGGCCTTGGCCAGCTTGAACAGCGGGTCGTTTTCCAAACCCAACTCTTGCAAAACCTCGTTGCAGGTTTCCTGCATCAGCTTGGCGCGGGGGTCGTAGTTTTTGTAAACGCGGTGGCCAAAACCCATGAGTTTGACGTTGGAGTTTTTGTCCTTGACCTGGTTCATGAACTCGCCGACCTTGGCCACACCACCCATTTTTTGGATGTCTTCGAGCATGTTCAGGCAGGCCTCGTTGGCGCCGCCGTGGGCAGGGCCCCACAGGCAGGCCACACCAGCGGCGATGGCCGCGAACGGGTTGGTGCCTGAGGAGCCGCACAAACGCACGGTGGAGGTCGACGCATTTTGTTCGTGGTCGGCATGCAAGATGAAGATGCGGTCCAGGGCGCGCTCGAGCACGGGGTTGACCTTGTACTCTTCGCAGGGGTTGCCAAACATCATGCGCAAAAAGTTGCCGGCGTATTTCAAGTCGTTCTTGGGGTACATGAACGGCTGGCCAATGCTGTATTTGTAGGCCATGGCCACCAAGGTGGGCATTTTGGCGATCAAGCGGATGGCGGCGATTTCACGGTGTTCGGCGTTGTTGATGTCGGTGCTGTCATGGTAGAAGGCCGACAAGCCGCCGATCAAGCCGGTGAGCACCGCCATGGGGTGCGCGTCGCGACGGAATCCGCGCAGGAAAAATTGCATTTGCTCGTGCACCATGGTGTGGTTGGTGACCAAGTGGGTGAAGTCGGCTTTCTTTTGGGCGTTGGGCAACTCGCCGTACAGCAGCAGGTGGCAGGTTTCCAAAAAGTCGCATTGGGTCGCCAGTTGCTCGATGGGGTGGCCCCGGTACAGCAACTCGCCTTTGTCGCCATCGATGTAGGTGATGGCCGATTGGCAAGACGCGGTGGACAAAAAGCCCGGGTCGTAGGTGAACATGCCGGTTTGGCCATACAGCTTGCGGATATCGACCACATCGGGGCCAATGCTGCCTTTGTAGACCGGCATTTCAATGCCAGGTTGACCGTTGCTGAACGACAGGGTGGCTTTGTAATCTGCAATTTTCATGGTGTTATTCCTAGGCAGGGGAGGGAACGGAAGTGGCAGGTATGGCCGTGGCGCGCATCATTTGCAGCACAGCCGTGAATTCAGCCGACACATCGCTGGGCGCTGGGGTGCGCCCGAGCAACAGGTCAAGCAAGTCATTGTCAGACAGGTCCATCAACAAGCTCAAACCTCGGGCTTGAAACTCAGTCAAGGATTGGGCGTGGCGTTGAAAAAAACGTTCGACAAACAAATCGTTCTCCAACAAGCCACGGCGGCAACGCCAGCGCAGCTTGCTCAAAGCCCGTTCGCCGATCCAATCAGGCTCGGCAATAGGGGGGTGGACAACGGTGCTCATGTCGCAGAATCAGACGGTGCGGCTCACCATCAGCTCTTTGATCTTGCCAATCGCGCGGGTCGGGTTCAAGCCTTTGGGGCACACATCGACGCAGTTCATGATGGTGTGGCAACGGAACAAGCGGTACGGGTCTTCGAGGTTGTCGAGCCGTTCAGCCGTGGCATGGTCGCGGCTGTCGGCAATGAAGCGATAAGCCTGCAACAGACCGGCGGGGCCGACAAATTTATCCGGGTTCCACCAAAAAGAGGGGCAGCTGGTCGAGCAGCTGGCGCACAAAATGCACTCGTACAAACCGTTGAGTTCATCGCGCTCCTCGGGGGACTGCAAGCGCTCTTTTTCAGGCGGCATGGTCTCATTGACCAAATACGGCTTTATCGAGTTGTATTGCTTGAAAAACTGCGTCATGTCGACGATCAGATCGCGGATGACGGGCAGGCCAGGCAGGGGCTTGAGCACAATTTCGCCGGGCAGGCTGAGCATATTGGTCAAGCAGGCCAAGCCATTTTTGCCATTGATGTTCATGGCGTCGGAGCCACACACACCTTCGCGGCAGGAGCGGCGAAAAGAGAACGTCGGGTCTTGGGCTTTGATTTTCATCAAGGCATCGAGCAGCATGCGCTCGTGGCCGTCGAGCTCAACCACAATGGTTTGCATGTAGGGCTTGGCATCGCGCTCAGGGTCATAGCGGTAAATTTTGAACGTGCGTTTCATGGTGTTTTTGCTGCTAAGAGGGTTGCCGGGATGGGGGGACTGGGTCAGAAGGTGCGCACTTTGGGTGGCACGCTGTCGACGGTCAAGGGGGTGAGCTTGACCGGCTTATAGGTCAGGCTGTTGCTGGCGCTGTGCCACAGGCTGTGCTTGAGCCATTCGGCATCGTTGCGACCAGCGGCATGCTCAGGGGTGTCGCCGTAATCGTTGACGGTGTGGGCGCCACGGCTTTCGTGCCGCGCTGCCGCTGACTCCATGGTGGACTGGGCGCACTCGATGAGGTTTTCCACTTCCAAGGCCTCGATGCGGGCGGTGTTGAACACCTTGGAGGTGTCTTTGAGGCCAATGTGCTTGACGCGCTCGCGCAAAGCGGCGATTTTTTTCACCCCTTCGTCCATGC
>JBEDFU010000049.1:0-20434 GCA_041174965.1 Pseudomonadota bacterium
ATTGGCGAAGGCCCCTCAGAAGTGCACCGCATGGTCATTGCCCGCGACATGCTCGGCGCTTTGCGTGCTTGATACCCCCATAGGAGAAACACATGTCGATTGATTTCAATGTCTCAGACGAGGGCGTGGCCCTGATCACCATCAACCGCCCCGAGCGCCTCAACGCCATGGACGCGGAACACTACGACGGCCTGTCCAAAGCCTGGATGACGGTGCGCGACGACCCGGCCATCCGCGTGGCCATCGTCACCGGTGCGGGTGAAAAATCTTTCACCACCGGGGCTGACATCAAAAGTTTCATCACCGCGCCCACGCCCATGTCGGAGATGTGGATGACCCAAGCTGGCCAATTGCTCAACCGGGGCTTGGAGGTGTGGAAGCCGGTCATCTCGGCCATCAACGGCTACTGCCTGGGTGGGGGCGTCACCTTGATGTTGGCCACCGACATCCGCATTGCCGCCAGCCATGCCACCTTCAATTTGGCCGAGGTCAAGCGTGGCGTGGTCGCGGCCAACGGCGGCACCCAGCGCCTGATCAACCAAGTGCCCTATGCCATCGCGATGGAAATTTTGCTCACCGGTGACACCTTCGACACCGCCATGGCCGAGCGCTGGGGCCTGGTCAACAAAGTGGTGCCCATGGCCGATTTGTTGCCCACCGCTTATGCCTATGCCAAACGGATTGCTGCCAATGCACCGCTGGCGGTGCAAGCGGCCAAAGAGCTGGCCATCCGCAGCCGCGACATGGACTTGCAAACCGGCTTGCGCTGGGAGCGCATGGTGACGCGCATGCTGCAAGGCACCGAGGACGTGGCCGAAGGCGCCAAGGCCTTCGCCGAAAAGCGCCCACCGCAATTCAAGGGGCGTTGAGATGAGCCGTCCGCTGCCTTTGGATGGCGTCACCGTGGTCGATTTGGGCCAGATTTACAACGGCCCGTATTGCAGCTTTTTGCTGGCCATGGCTGGGGCCCGAGTCATCAAAATCGAGTCGCCCGGTGGCGAACCTTTGCGCCGGCGCAGCGTGGTCGGCGGTGCGGCGGTGCCGTTTGCCATGCTCAATTCGAACAAAAACTTTGTCACCCTCAACCTCAAAACCGCACGTGGCCGTGAGTTGCTGATGGAGATGGTGCGCCGAGGCGATGTGGTGGTGGAGAACTTCGCCCCCGGCGCGATGGAGCGCTTGGGCGTGGGCTACGAGCAAATGCGCGCCGTGAACCCGCGCATCGTGTATGGCGCAGGTTCGGGCTATGGCCGCAGCGGCCCCAACAAAGATTACCCGGCCATGGACCTCACGGTGCAGGCCATGGCCGGCATCATGGACATCACCGGTTTTCCGGACCGCCCGCCGGTCAAATCCGGTCCGGCCTTGTGTGATTTTTTTGGTGGCATCCATTTGTACGGCGGCATCATGACCGCGCTGTTCGAGCGCGAGCGCACGGGCCTGGGCCGCTTGGTCGAGGTGTCGATGCAAGAGGCGGTGTACCCCTCGTTGGCCTCCAACCTCGGCATGTACTTTGGCAGCCAGGGCCAAGCCCCGGCGCGCACCGGCAACCGCCATGGGGGCTTGGCCGAATCGCCTTACAACGTCTACCCCACCAAAGATGGCTTCATCGCCATCATTTGTGTCGGTGAGGTGCATTGGAAGTCGCTGCTCAAAGCCATGCAGCGTGAAGATTTGCTCACCGATGCGCGCTACAAAGACTTGAAGTCGCGCGTGGCGCACATGGACGAGATCGACGCCTTGGTCGGTGGCTTCACCGCGCAATGGCACAAACAAGCGCTGTTTGATCTGCTGATGCAACACCGCGTCGCTTGTGCGCCGGTGCGCAACCTCGACGAGGTGGTCAACGACGCCCACATGCACGAGCGCGGCGCGCTGGAGTGGGTGGACCACCCGATGTATGGCCGCTTGTGCCTGATGAACTCGGCCATGCGCTACCAAGACAGCCCGCCCCTGGCCTTGAAGCCCAGCGGCGAACTCGGTTGCGACAACCGCAGCATTTATGGCGAGTGGCTGGGCCTGTCCAGCCACGACATTGACCAACTCGAAAAAGATGAGGTGATTTGATGCGTGAAAAAACAGTGATTGCCGGCATAGGGCACACCGCGTTTGGCAAGCTGGCTGGGCGCAGCACCTTGTCGCTCAATGTCGAGGCGATTCGCAAAGCCTTGGCCGATGCCGGTGTGGACAAGGGCGAGGTGGACGGCTTGTTCGTCAAGTGCCCGACCTCCAAATTTGAAATGATGTATGCCCAAAAGCTGGCCGAGTCGCTGGGCATCGTGCCGCGCATCGGTGGCGTGTGGGACCAAGGTGGGGCCACCAACGCCAGCATGATTGGTTATGCCGCCATGGCCATCGAGGCCGGGCAGTGCGACATCGCGGTCATTGCCTTGGCCGACAACCCCGCCACCGGCACGCGCCAAGCCTATGACAAGGCCTGGGGCGAAGACAGCATTTTTGGTTGGTTCGGCACCCCTGCGGGTTACGCCATGATTGCGCGCCGCCACATGGGCGAGTACGGCACCACCAGCGACCAACTCGGTGCCATCGCCGTGGCCTGCCGCAAGCACGGGGCCTTGAACCCGAATGCCCAATTGCGCAAACCCCTCACCCTGGAGCAATACCGCGAATCGCGCTTGATCGCCGCGCCCTTGCGCCGCGACGACTGTTGCTTGGTGTCGGACGGTGCCGCTGCGGTGGTGGTGATGAGTGCACAGCGGGCGCGCCAACTGAATTTGAAAGGTGCCGTGCCCATCTTGGGCTTTGGCCAAGGCCAAACTTCATGGGAGGTGGCGCAGCGGGTGGAGTTGACCACCACCGCCGCTGAAAAATCCGCCCACACGGCCTTCAAGATGGCGGGCCTCACCCCCAAAGACATTGATGTGGCCCAGTTGTACGACTGCTTCACCATCGCGCCCTTGATGACGCTGGAGGCTTATGGCTTTTGCCCCCGTGGCAAAGGCGGCCAGTTTGTGCAGGGCGGGCGCATCGAAATCGGTGGCGAGTTGCCCATCAACACCTCGGGCGGTCTGCTGTCTGAGACCGGCATGCCCGGCTTGCAACTGGTGCTCGAAGGCGTGCGCCAAATGCGCGGCCAAGCGGTCAACCAAGTCAAAGGTGCACGCACCTGCGCCAGCAGCAACCAGGGCGGCATCATGCACACCCATTCGACCTTGATCCTGGGTCAAGCTTGAGGAGAGCTACATGGACGAGAACAGCATCGAATCCCTCGCGCCCGAGCGCGACGCCATCAACACACCGTATTGGGACAGCTTGGCCCAAGGCCGTTTGACCTACCAGTGCTGCAATGCCTGCCACAAGGCCTGGCTGCCCCCGCGCAGCGAATGCCCCGGTTGTTTGTCCGACGACTGGGCCTGGAATGACGCCAGTGGCCGCGCCAAGCTCATCAGCTGGGTGGTCTATCACATCGCCCACCACAAGGCCTTTGAAAACCGCTTGCCCTACAACGTGGCCGTGGTCGAGTTGGCCGAAGGCCCGCGCCTGATCAGCAACGTGGTGGGCATTGATGACCATGAAGGCTTGGTCATCGACCAGCCTTTGCAGTTGCGCATCGAAAACGAAGGCGGCGTGGCCTTGCCACGTTTTGTGCCCGCATGACGATGCCCAGGGGTATGCACGTGCTGGTTTATTCCCTCTGCATGGCATGGGGCGAAAGCCATGATTCGTTGAACCATTTGAGGAGAGAGCAATGATCAAAACATGGTTAAGGCAAGCCGCTGGCCTGGTGTGTGGCCTGGCGGTGGTGTTGCCAACGCTGGCGCAAAGCAACTTTCCGGCACGCGCATTGCGCATCATTGTGCCCACCACACCGGGCAGTGGCTCAGATGTGACCGCGCGTTACTTTGGCGAGCAAATTGCGGCTGCGCTGGGTGTGGGTGTGGTGATCGAAAACCGACCGGGTGGCAACGGCATCATCGCGGCCATGGCGGTCAAACAAGCGCCGGCCGACGGCTACACCTTGTTTTTGGGCACCAACACCCATTTGGCAGTCAACCCCATCGTCATCAAAGACCTGCCTTATGACCCAGTGAAAGACCTCAAGCCCATCACCGGTTTGGCCCGGGGCATGATGATTTTTGTGGGCAACCCCCAATCCAAAATCACCAATGTCGCCGATCTGGTCAAGGCCTCCAAAGCCCAGCCCCAGGGATTGAGTGTGGGCACCTATACCGCGGGCTTTCATTTGTCAGCGGCATGGTTTGCCAGCGAGGCATCGATTCCGTTTGTCAACGTGTCTTACAAAGGCGCGCCCGAGGTGTTCTTGGGCCTGATGGCGGGCCAGTTGGAATGGGGCGTGAGCGATTTGATCGCCGCCATGCCCCAGGTCAAGGCGGGCAAGTTGCGCGCCTTGGCGGTGTCGGGCGAAGCGCGTCACCCCGATTACCCCGACATTCCCACCCTCAAAGAGTTGGGTTACCCCAGCTATGTGAACTACACCTGGACCACCTTGTATGTGCGCGCCGAAACGCCTGAGCCCGCCACCCAAAAGCTGGTCGAGACCTTGCAAAAAATCATGGCCACCCAGGCCACCAAAGACTACATCCGTTCCATTGGGTCTGACCCCTTGAACCTGCAAGCCAACGAAATGCGCCAATTCCAGCGCAGTGAAACCGAGCGCTTCAAACGCATCGCCGATGGCGCGGGCATCCGCCCCCAATGAGCCTGCCATGACCACGCCCATGCCCAACCCAACCGCTGTGGCGCACGACTGGCGCGGCCGCGCCGTGGTGGTCACCGGTGGTGTGCGCGGTCAAGGTGCGGCATTGGCGGCGTTGTTGCTGCAAGCCGGAGCCGATGTGCATGTGATGGATACCTTGCCCGCCAGTGACCCGTCCTGGAGCGCCCTGGTCAGCGTGGCCACCGCCAGCGCCGGGCATTTGCACCGCCATGTGGCCGATGTGGCCAGCGAAAGCGATTGGCAAGGTGTGCGCACGCAAGTGCTGGCCAGCGGTGTGCCGTTGTGGGGCTTGGTCAACAACGCCGGCATCACTGGCCCGCGCAACACCGTCACCCAAACCGTTCTGGCCCAGTGGCAACGCGTGCTCGACGTCAACCTCACTGGCAGCATGTTGGGCATCCACCATTTGGCCCCGCACATGGTGGCCGGTGCGTCCATCGTGAATGTGTCGTCTACGGTGGGCATGACCGGCTATTACTCGGCGGCCTATTCATGCAGCAAATGGGCTTTGCGCGGTTTGACCCGCAGCGCGGCGATGGAACTCGCACCCAAGGGCGTGCGCGTGAATGCGGTCATGCCCGGCGTGGTCGACACCGACATGATCCGCAACCACCCAGCCTTGGTGCAGGCTTTGCAAACCATCATTCCCATGCAGCGCATGGCGCAAAGCGGCGACATCGCACAAGTCATCTTTTTTCTGTTGAGCCCGGCGGCGGCCTACATCACGGGGGCGGACATCGCTGTCGATGGCGGCGTCACCGGTGCGGGCTTGTATTGGCCGGTGGGCCAAGCGGTGGGGGCCGTGGGATGAAGCCTTCAATATTTTTCAAACGCACCTGGGGGGTGACGTCACCCAGGGTTGTGCGGGGCAATGCGTCATGGGTCAGTCATTTCAAAAGGAGACAAGCATGTTGAACATCAAACGGCGCAGCTGCGCAGCCTTGGCCATCGCGGCCGCTTTCGTGGCCACACCCCTGTGGGCACAGCAAACCCTGAAGATTGGGGCCATCAACCCTTACAGCGGCCCCATGGCCTTGTATGGCAATGAGGTCACCCGGGGCTATGAACTGGCGGTGGATCAGGTCAATGCCGCTGGCGGCTTGCTCGGGCGCAAGGTCGAGTTGGTGCGCGGCGACGCCAGCACACCGCAGCAAGGCATTGCCATGGTCGAGCAACTGGTCAGCCGCGACAAAGTGGACCTGTTCATGGGCACGTATTTGAGCGGCATCTCGCTCACCGCCAGCGACACCGCTTTGCGCTACAACAAAATTTATTGGGAAACCAATGCCCTGGCTCAGTCGCTGATCGACCGTGGCTTGCCCAACTTCTTCCGCAGCGGCCCCGACGGCGGCACCTTTGCCGCCACCTCAGTGGCCACAGTGCGCAACCTGGTGGCCCCGGCGATGAAGAAAGAAGTCAAAGACCTGAAAATTTGGCTCGAGCACGAGGACTCGATTTACGGCACCTCCATCGCCGAAGCCCAAAAGCGCCAGTTGGAGGCCTTGGGCGCCAAGATTGTGGGCGTGGGTGCGCATTCAGCCCGCACCATTGACCTCAACGACACCGTGCTGCGCGCCAAGCAGGCCGCGCCCGATGTTTTGATCAACACCGGCTATGTGCCCGATGGCAACTTGTTGCTGCGCACCGCCCGCGACCAAGGCTTCAAACCCGGCGCCATCATTTTGGTGGGTACCGGAGACACCCCCGAGACCTTGCAAGCCTTGGGCGCTGCATCCTTGGACGGCATCTTGGTGGTCGGCTACCCGCGCAACGACATCACCGAGGCCTACGGCCCCGGCAACAAAGCCTATTTGGCCGCATACCGCGCCAAATACAAGGCCGACCCAGTGGCCCCTCAAGGCATGACGGCGTTCTCGGGCGTGCAAATGTTGTTCGAAGCGATTCGCCAAGCGGGCAGCGTGGACCCCGAAAAGGTTCGTGCCGCTGTCGCCAAGCTGGACAAACCGGAAAACTCATACGCCTCGGGCTACGGTGCCAAGTTCGACAAGAACATGCAAAACGTGCGTGCCTGGGTCACCACATCGCAGTGGCAAGGCGGCAAGATGGTCACCGTCTACCCCAACAACGCGGTGTTGCCCGGCGTGAAGTTGGGCAAATTGGCCCGGCCTTGAGGCGGACTTGAGGGGGCAATGGCTGCACGTACCGCAGCCGTGCCCTGGCCTGACCCGTGGTTCATGACTTGAAAGCGATTCATGAGTGATTTGATCAATGTGCTGATGTTCGGCTTGTTGCTGGGGGGCATTTATGGCCTGGTCAGCATCGGCCTGAACCTGATCTTTGGCGTGGTGCGCATCGTCAACTTCGCCCAGGGCGAGTTGGTCATGCTGGGCATGTACGGCAGCTATTACGCCTACAGCCAATGGGGCATGAGCCCTTATGTGTCGGTGTTTTTGGTCGCGCCGGCGGTGGGCTTGCTTGGCATGGCGATCCAGCGCTTGGTTATTCAGCCCTTGCACAACGAATCGAACATGCAAATTTTTGCCACCTTTGGTTTGCTGATGATGTTTGAAAACATCATGCTCATGGTGTCGCGCGGCGAGGCCTTGAGCATCGGCGGCGATGTGGGGGCTGAAGTGGTCTCTGTGGGCGACATGAAGTTCAGCCTGGTGCGGGTGGTCACCTTGGTGGCGGTGACCTTGATCACCATTGGCCTGCATTTCTTTCTCAGCCGCACCATGATGGGCAAGGCCATTCGCGCCGTCACCCAAGACAAACGCGCCGCGCGCACGGTGGGCATCCATGTGGAGCGCACCTATTTGTTCACCTTTGGCATTGGCGCCGCGCTGGCGGGCATGGCCGGTGCCATGTTGACCCCTATTTATTCCATCACGCCCACGGTGGGCGGCAACTTCATCTTGGCCGCTTTTGCGGTGGTGGTGCTGGGTGGCTTGGGCAGTGTGTGGGGGGCTTACTGGGGTGGGCTGATTGTGGGTGTGGTCGAGGCCTTGGCGGGCTTTTACATCGACCCGGTGCTGCGCAGTGCCATTTGGTTTTTGATTTTTTTGGTGGTGTTGGTGGTCAAACCAGCCGGCTTGCTCGGGCAAGTGGGCGCAGAAGAGGTGGGTTTCCGTGAACAACATTGATACAACCAAACCAACAGCACCCTCGGGCGAGGGGGTGATGGCCAGCACCAACAAGGTGCTGATCACTTACCTGCTCAGCATGGCCTTGGCGGCCTTGCCCATCGTCTTGTTGGTGGACGATGCGCATTGGCTCAACATCTTGGCCTTCACCTATTTGATGGGCGGCTTGGCCGCAGCGTGGAACATCATTGGTGGCTTTGGCGGCCAGTTCTCGCTGGGCCATGGGGTGTTTTTCGCCATTGGGGCTTACATGACCGCGCAAGGCGTGATCCGCTTTGGTTTTTCTCCCTGGGTGACCATGCTGCCGATTGCGGCGGTGGCGGCCCTGGTGGCCATGCTCATCTCATGGCCCACCTTTCGGCTGCGCGGGCCCTTTTTTGCGATTGCCACCTTGGCCTTCAACGAAGTGGCCTTTGTGTTGGCCAACCACTTTGACTCTTTCACCGGCGGGCCACGCGGATTGATGATTCCCTTCAAAGCCGGTTTTGCCAACATGATTTTTCGCGAACGCTGGCAATACGCATTGCTGATGTTTGCCTTTGTCGCTTTGGTGGTGGGGGTGAGTGTGTGGCTGCGCCGCTCGCGCTTGGGCTACTACCTGTTGGCGGTGCGTGAAGACGAGGATGCAGCGCGTGCGTCGGGCATCAATGTGCTGTCGGTCAAGTTGCGCGGCATGGCCATCAGCGCATTTTTGACCGCCATGGGTGGCTGCTTGTTCACCATGTATTTGCGCTACATCGACCCGCCCACCTTGTTCACCTTGCCCGAGGTGGGGGTGAAGTTTGCGTTGCTGGCGCTCATTGGAGGCATTGGCACCATCGCCGGGCCTTTGCTGGGTGCAGCGCTGATCATTCCGTTTGAAAACCATTTGCGCGCTGAAATGGCCAATGCCTTGCCGGGTTTGAATTTGGCGGTGCTGGGCTTGTTGATGGTGCTGGCCGCTTTGTTCATGAAGCGCGGCATCGTTGGCGCTTTTGAGGACGCCCGCAAACGCTGGTTTGGGCCCAAAGGAGACCAGCCATGAGCCCAGCCATGTTGCAAGTCAAAACAGCGAGCAAACATTTCTTGGGCTTGAAAGCCGTCGATGAGGTGTCGTTGTCGGTGCGCCCTGGGGAGATCGTCAGCATCATCGGTCCCAATGGCGCGGGCAAAACCACCTTCTTCAATTTGCTCACGGGGCAGTTGGCCCCCACCAGCGGCGAGGTCTTGTTTGAAGGCCAGGCCATCAACCATTTGCCACCGCACGCGCGGGCGCGCCTCGGCATGGGCCGCACCTTTCAAATTTCCAAGCCCTTGATCGCTTTGACCGCTTTGGAAAACGTGATGATCGGTGCCTTCTTGCGCGATGCCCCGCTGTCGGTGGCCCGTGACAAGGCCATGGCGGTGTTGGAAAAAGTGGGCCTGGCCCGCTTGGCCATGCGCCGCGCCGGCGACTTGACGCTGAGCGAGCGCCGCCGTTTGGAAGTGGCGCGGGCCTTGGCCTTGCAGCCGAAAATCATGTTGCTCGACGAGGTGATGGCCGGCTTGAACCAAAGCGAGGTCGGCCAAGCCATTGAGCTGCTGCAAGGCTTGCATGCTCAGGGCTTGACCTTTTTGATCATCGAGCACAACCTCAAAGTGGTGCGGGCGTTCTCAGAGCGGGTGGTGGTGCTGGACCGGGGCCGCCACATTGCCGAGGGCAGTGCCGACGAGATTTTGAATTCGCCCGCCGTGATCCAAGCCTATTTGGGCGACGGCCACATGGGCAAGGGCGGCACCGATGTGCAAGCCACCGCCACAGGAGAGCGCCCATGAGCGATGTGTTGAAAATTGACGACCTGCGCTCGGGCTATGGGCAACTGCCGGTACTTGACGGTGTGTCTTTGACCGTGGGCCAGGGCGAAATCGTGTCGGTGCTGGGCGCCAACGGCGCGGGCAAAACCACTCTGTTGCTCACCATCAGCGGGCACCTGCCCGCCTTCAGTGGCCATGTGCAATTTGAGGGCGAAAGCTTTGACCGCATCCCCGCCCATGAGGCGGCAGCGCGCGGCTTGGTCATGGTGCCCGAGGGTGGGCGTTTGTTCCCGTTCATGACGGTGCTGGAAAACCTGGAACTCGGTGCTTACCACCCGGCGGCCCGTGCCCGCATGGCCCAAAGCCTGGAAGAGGTGATGGGCTTGTTCCCCATCTTGGCCGAGCGGCGTGGCCAACTGGCTGGGCGTTTGTCGGGGGGCGAGCGTCAAATGTGCGCCGTCGCCCGCGCCATGATGTCCTTGCCCAAATTGTTGATGCTCGATGAGCCTTCCTTGGGCTTGGCCCCCATCATGGTCGACAAGGTGTTTGGCATGGTGCGCTCTCTGGTGGCGCAAAAAGGTTTGTCGGTGCTCTTGGTTGAACAAAACGTGGGCAATGCCTTGCACTTGTCCCAACGCGCTTATGTGCTGGAGCATGGGCACATCGTCAAATCGGGGCCGTCGGCCGACTTGCTGAGCGACCCCGACGTGCAGCGCTCTTACATGGGCTTGTGACCCATGGCGCGACCGGCCCAGGCCATTTGCAGCGTCGGTGCAGGCGCCGGCTTTGCGGGTGACCGCATCGACCCGGCGCTGGACTTGGTGCGCTCTGGCCTGATCGACACCATCGCTTTGGAATGCCTGGCCGAGCGCACCTTGGTGCCGGCCATCAAATTGCGCGCCGATAACCCGCAAGCCGGGTTTGATCCGCGTTGGCGTCGCCGCTTGAGCCCCTTGCTGCCCCTGGCCGCCGAGCAGGGTTGCCGCGTGGTGTCCAACTTGGGCGCGGCCAATCCACGTGCCGCCGCCCATGCCATTGCCGGTTTGTGGCGTGAGTTGGGGTTGCCCCAGCAGCGTGTGGCGGCCTTGGTGGGCGACGATGTGATGGGCTTGCAAGACCACATCCAATGGGCCAAAGCTTGGCAAGGGCGGCTGATCGGTGCCCATGCGTATTTGGGCAGCGATCAAATTGCGTTGGCGCTGCAACAAGGCGCGCAAGTGGTGGTCACCGGGCGCGTGGCCGATTCGGCTTTGTTTGCCGCTCCAGCGCGCTTGATGCTGCAAGACCAAAACAACGCCTTGGCCGGTGCTTTGGCCGTGGGCCACTTGCTCGAATGTGGCGGGCAACTCACCGGTGGCAACTTTGAGCCGATTGGCGGGGCGACCCAAGCACCGCCCTTGAGCGCCGAGCAATACGCCAGGCTGGGTTATCCCTTGGCCCATGTGTACGCCGATGGCAGCGCCGATATCACCGTGGTGCCGGGTGCGCCGGGCATCGTGGACGTGCTCACCTGCACCTTGCAGCTGCTGTACGAAGTGCACGACCCGGCCCACTACATCACCCCCGATTTGATCGTTGACTTCTCGCACATCCAGTTTGAAGTCACTGGGCCGCAAAGCGTGCGCATGCATGGCGCGCGCGGCAAAGGCGTGCCGCCGCTGCTCAAAGTGGCGGGCTTTGTCGAACAGCCTGGGATGCTGGCCGATGTGGAAATTGGTTTTGCTGGAGACGGCGCCTTGGCCCGCGCCCAGTGCGCCGCCGATGTGCTGCGTCTGAGGTTGGAAGGCTTGCCCACCCACGAATGCCAAATTGATTTGGTGGGTGTGGATTCGGTGTTGCGCGGCAGTGCCCGGGCGGCCGCCGCGCCGCCTGCGGAGTTGCGGGTGCACATCAGCGCCGCGTGTGACGATGCCGCCACTGCCCAGTGGGTGGAAGACGAGGTGTACGCCCTGACCTTGAGCGGCCCTGCAGGGGGGTGCAGCGTGCGCTCTGAAAAACGCCCGCGCTTGGCCGTGGTCGATGGTTTGATCGATCGCCGGCTGGTCACCACAGAACTGGTGTGGGGCCAGCCATGAGGGTGGGGGACTTGGCCAGCGGGCGCAGTGGCGACAAGGGCGACATGCTCGACCTGAGCTTGGTGGCGGCCACGCCTGCGCACTATGAGCGTCTGCGTCAGTACCTCACGCCCGAGCGGGTGCGCGCCATCACCGCGCCGTGTTTTGACTCGCCGGTGGTGCGCTACGAGGTGCCGGGCCTGATGGCCTTGAAATTTGTGTTCCCCCAGGCCTTGCCCGGCGGCGTTTATGCTTCCATGCATGCGGGGTTGCATTGGCAAAAAGCCGCCATTTGGCTGCTGCTGGACCACCGCATGCCGCCCCTCACAGGAGACAACGATGCGTCAGTGGGATGACACCTGGCCCGCCATGCGCCAAGAGGCGCACCATGGCGACCGGGTGGTGACTTGTTTTGAAAAGCGTTGGCACAGCTTGCACGCCTTGCTGACCCAAGCGGTAGATCGCAACGCCGATGGCGTGGCCTTGGTCTGCGACGAAAAGCGCATGACCTACCGTGAGCTGCACCACGCCAGCCAAGCTTTGGCCGGGGCCTTGCGCGCCCATGGGGTGGGCGCGGGCGACCGCGTGGCCTTGCTGCTGGGCAACCGCATTGAGTTTGTCGTGGCCTTGTTTGCCGCCACGCAACTGGGTGCCATCTGCGTGCCCTTGAGCATCCGTGAACAAAAGCCAGGCTTGGCCTATGCCTTGGCGCATTGCGCGGCGGTGTGTGTGCTGCACGAGGCCGACTTGGCCGACCTGCTTCCCGCGCCCAGCGAAGCACCGCAACTGCGCCACCGCGTGTCCATGGTCGCGTGCGCGGGCTCGGCCTTGTATGCCGATTGGCAAGCGCATGCACCCTTGATCGACGTGATGCCGGTGCACGAAGAAGACACGGCGGTGATTTTGTACACCTCAGGCACCACCGGTCGGCCCAAAGGCGCCATGCTCACCCACTTGAGCTTGGTGCACTCGTCCATGCACTACCAAATTGCCATGGGCTTGGGCCCGCAAGACAGCTCGGTGGCCACCGTGCCCTTGAGCCATGTGACCGGCTTGGTCGCTTTGATCACCACCCTGGTGCTGAGCGCGGGCAAGCTGGTCATCATGCCGCAGTTCAAAGCCGCGGCGTTTTTGCAGCTGGCCCAGCGCGAGCGCATGACCCACACCTTGATGGTGCCGGCCATGTACAACCTGTGCATGCTGTGTCCTGAGTTTGACGACATCGATTTGTCCACCTGGCGCGTGGGGGCCTATGGCGGCGCGCCCATGCCCGTTGCTTCCATCGAAAAGCTCGCCCAAAAAATGCCGCGCCTGATGCTGATGAATTGCTACGGCTCGACCGAGACCACATCGCCCGCCACCCTGATGCCCCAGGGCGACACCGCCACCCACAACGACACCGTGGGCAAGCCCCTGGCTTGCGCCGACATGCGGGTGATGGACGCTCAAGGCCACGAGTTGCCTGCCGGTGAGATGGGCGAAATTTGGATCAAAGGCCCCATGGTGGTCAAAGGCTATTGGGACAACCCACAGGCCACAGCCGACAACTTCACCGCTGGGTTTTGGCATTCGGGCGACCTGGGTTCGATCGACGCGCAGGGCTATGTGCGGGTGCACGACCGCATCAAAGACATGATCAACCGGGGTGGCTACAAGATCTACACCATCGAAGTGGAAAACGCCTTGTACGAGCACCCCGACGTGGTTGAGAGCGCCGTGGTCGCCAAGCCCTGCCCGGTGCTGGGCGAGCGGGTGCACGCCTTTGTCACCCTGCGCCAAGCGGGCACCAGTGAAGCGGTGTTGCGCGACCATTGCGCCCAGCGTTTGTCTGACTACAAGGTGCCCGAGTCCATCACCCTGTCCACCACGCCCTTGCCGCGCAACGCCAATGGCAAGGTGCTCAAACGCGCATTGCGCGACCAACTCACCACCCACCCACCTGCCTAGAAAGTTGCGAACATGTCCAACCATTGCACCTTCAACAACATCGAAGAACTGCGCCAAGCCGTGGGCCAAGAGGCCTTTGTCACCGACTGGGTGCTGATCGACCAAAAGCGCATCGACTTGTTTGCCCAAGCGACCGACGACCCGCAGTGGATCCATGTGGACCCAGTGCGTGCGGCCAAAGAGTCACCCTTTGGTTGCACCATCGCCCACGGGTTTCTCACCTTGTCGTTGCTGGGGCGTTTTTACGACCAACACATGGACTTGCCATTTTGCAAAATGGGCATCAACTACGGGCTCAACCGGGTGCGCTTCACCAACCCGGTCAAGGTCGATCGCCAAGTCCGCGGTCGCTTTGTGCTGACCAAATTGGAGGACATCACTGGGGGCTTGCAAATGACCTTCAGCGTGACGATTGAAATCCAAGGCGAAGAGCGCCCCGCTTGCGTGGCCGAATCGGTGGTGCGGCAATATTTTGAAGCAGCGGTTTGAAAGGGACATGCGCATGAATCAGCCCCAACGCGTGGCCATCGTCACTGGCGGTGGTGGTGGTGTGGGCGCAGCCACTGCGCTCATGCTGGCCCAACGTGGCTACCACGTGGCCGTCACCTACAACCGCAACCCAGCGCATGCTGACGCCGTGGTGCAAGCCTGCCAAGCCCATGGCGTGGAAGCCTTGGCCATGGCCGTCAATGTGGCGCAAGACGCCGACTGCGAAGCCCTGGCCCAAGCCGCGCATGAGCGCTGGGGCCGCATCGACGCCTTGGCCAATTGCGCCGGCACCACCACCTTTGTGCCCCTGACCGACATGGACGCGGTGCAGGCCCAAGACTTTCAAGACATCTTTGCCGTCAACGCCATTGGTCCGTTTCAAATGGCCCGTGCGGCGGCCAAACGCATGGTCGATGGGGCGGCCATCGTCAATGTGTCATCTTTGGCCGGTGAGACGGGGCGCGGCAGCTCTTACCCCTATGTGTTGTCCAAGGCCGCGCTCAACACCTTGACCATCAGCCTGGCCCGCACCCTGGCCCCCAAAATCCGCGTCAATGGCGTCATGCCCGGCATGATCGAAGGGCGTTGGATGCGCGACGGCTTGGGTGAGGCCTCGTACCAGCGGGTCAAACAAGACTTCAGCGACTTGTCGGCCCTGGGCAAGATCAGCCAACCCGAAGACATAGCCCGCGCTGTGGTGTGGTTGCTCGAGCCCGACGCGGTGATCACTGGGCAAATGCTCAAGGTGGATGCGGGTTTCACCCTGGGGCGCGACCGCAACCAAAGCCGTTGAAACATTCAAATAATCAAAGGAGACTTGCATGAAACTGATCCATACCCTCTCGGCCCTGGTGCTGGCCGTGGCCAGCGCCTTGCCCACGGTGCAAGCCCAAGAGTGGCCGAACAAACCGGTGCGCGTGGTCACCGCTTTTGCCGCGGGCAGCGCCAGCGATATCTTGGCGCGCATGGTGGCCGAGGACTTTCAAGGCCACTTCAAACAAAGCTTTGTGGTCGATAACAAACCCGGTGCCTCGGGCATCATCGCCGCTGAAAACGTGGCCAAGTCACCCGCCGATGGCTACACCTTGTTTTTGACCACCAACACGGTGCATTCGGCCAACCCGTATTTGTTCAAAAAGCTGCCCTACGATCCGATCAAAGACTTCACGCCCATTGGCCGCTTGGGTTATGCCCCCTTTGTGCTGGCGGTCAAAAGTGACTTTCCAGCCAAGAACGTGCAAGAGCTGATGGTCTATGCCCGCAAGCCTGAAAACAAAGCCAGCTACGCCTATGGCAACAGCACGGGCCAAGTGGCAGGGGCGGCATTCACTTCGCTCACCCGCATCAACGCATCGGCCGTGCCCTACAAAAGCACGCCCCAGGCCTTGACCGATTTGATCGGTGGGCAAGTGACCTTTTTGTTTGTGGACCTGGCCTCCAGCCGACCGCATGTGCAGTCGGGCCGGGTGCGGGCGCTCGCCCTGAGCGCCGAACAAAAATCCGCCCTGGCCGCAGACCTGCCCACCGTGGCCGAGCAAGCCAACTTGCCCGGCTTTGACTTGGCCGCTTGGATTGGTGTGGTCGGCCCAGCGGGCATGCCACCGGCCATCGTCAACAAACTCAGCGAACGCTTGGCCGCGATGCTGGTGCGCAAAGACGTGGCCGAGCGCTTGGTGGGCCTGGGCGTCGAAGCCCACCCCAGCACCGCCGGTGAGTTGGACGCGTATATGAAGAAGCAACTGGATGGCTGGGGCCGCAAGGTGAAGGATGCGGGGATACAGCCGGAGTGACCATCACGGGCCCATCCCATACAAGCCAAGGAATGGGCCCATCTCGGCTTGGCGAAGAACCCCCCCGTTGGCGGTGACAGGTGGCGCGGGTCAAGCGGCTGGGGCTGATATATTTTCAGCATGCGCAAAGCTCACTGAAAACAGTGCGTGTCAAAATTGGGCTTGACATTGCCAATGTAGAAAGAACACCCCCATGAGCATCCCTTTTGAAGTTCAACGCCATGCCAACCCCATGCCCAAGGCAGAGCGGGATGCGCTGTTGGTCAATCCTGTGTTTGGTCAAAACCGTACCGATCACCAAGTGGTGTGCACCTGGGAAAAAGAAAAGGGCTGGATCAGCGCCCAGGTTTTGCCGTATGGCCCGATCATGTTGGACCCGGCCGCGGCTGTGCTGCACTATGCCCAGGAAATTTTCGAAGGCATCAAGGCCTATCGTTTTGCGGATGGTTCGATCTGGACATTTCGCCCGCATGAAAACGCCAAGCGCATGCAGTTGAGCGCGCAGCGCATGGCCTTGCCCGAAGTGCCTGAAGACATGTTCGTGGAGTCGCTCAAGCAGTTGATCGCCGTCGATGCCGACTGGGTGCCCGATGCCGCCAACGAAAAGTCGCTCTACATCCGGCCGTTTGAAATCGCTTCGGAGAATTTTTTGGGTGTGCGCGCCACCCACAAGGCGGAATACCGCGTCATCGCCAGCCCGGTTGGCGCTTATTTCACCGGCGGGTTCAAGCCCATCTCGATCTGGATCTCGCAAAAATCGGCGCGGGCTGGAAAGAACGGCACGGGTGCGGCCAAATCGGGCGGAAACTACGCGGCGTCTTTGGTGGCGCAAAGCGAAGGCTACGACAACGGATGCTCGCAAGTGATGTTTTTGGACGCAGAAAGCAGCACCTACGTCGAAGAGTTGGGCGGCATGAACCTGTTCTTTGTGTTCAAGGACGGCCATGTGGCAACCCCTGCGCTGGATGGCACGATTTTGGGCGGCATCACCCGCAAGTCGCTCATCCAATTGATGCAAGACCGTGGCATCGCCGTCCAAGAGCGAAAAATCAGTCTCGAAGAGGTGAGGACTGGCATCACCAGCGGCCTCATCTCAGAAGTGTTTGCCTGCGGCACCGCAGCGGTGATCACCCCCATCGGCGGTTTCAAAAGCACATATGAGACCCTCAACATCTCCGCCACCGAACCCGGCCCGCTGACCATCAGCCTGCGAGAAGAACTCACCGGCATTCAATACGGCCGAGTCCAAGACCGCCATAACTGGATGTATCGCCTGCGGTAAATGTGGGGCATCTGGCTGTGGGTGGGTAAAGCTGCAGCACAGTTAATGGCTGGGTCGCTTCTCGTGACTTTGACACTAAGAAGCATATTTGGTGCGCACCTGAACTTGCGAGTATGTCTAAGTCAAATTTACGCAGAAGGGTCGAGGGTGCATCAATTTAACTGACCTGCTGCCATTGGCCGGAGGTTGTCATCAACCAATATGCTGCCTAGGAGATTGATATCATATATTAATAGATGATATCATTGAGATCGGTCGCTAACGAGGTGCCTATGTCATCCATCACCATTCGAAACATCCCTGAAGAAACCCACCGCGCCTTGCGAGTTCGCGCGGCAATGGCTGGGCGAAGCACTGAGGCTGAAGTTCGGGCCATTCTTGAAAGCGCCGCGAGGCCAGATGACCGCATCAAGCTAGGTTCCTTGTTGGCTGAAATTGGCCAGCAAGCTGGCGGCGCTGATCTTGTCATTGAGCGTGACAAAACCCCCACCGAACCGCTGAGCTTTGAATGATTCTGCTTGACACCCATGTCATCTCTGAGTCTTTGAAGTTCGCTGGTGATGCGCGCGTGCTGGCCTGGCTGGATGCGCAATTGATCGAATCGCTGTACGTGTCAACGATCAGCTTGGCTGAGTTGCGTTTTGGAATTGCGGCGCTCCCGTCGGGCAAACGAAAAGACACACTGCACAACAGCCTTCAGCAACGCATCTTGCCTTTATTTAATGGGCGAATATTGCCCTTTGATGAAGCTGCCTCTGAAACATACGGGGTGCTTCGAGCCCGCGCGCGGTCACATGGAAAAGCCATTGCAAGCGCAGATGGCTACATCGCCGCAACAGCCATTCACCATGGATTGATGGTTGCCACCCGCGACACCGCGCCGTTTGAGGCGGCGGGTCTGAAAGTGATCAATCCTTGGGATTCGCCTCAATGATTCGATTGCCCCTGGGCATTTTCTAAGCTCTTCAAACTCAACCCACTGCCAATGAACTTACCACTTTCAGCGCATCTTTAATTCAATATGCGCCAACTTCAACTCGTAGGCAGTTTGCAGGCTCAATCGGTCAAAACATCATCGCCCGCAGGCGCGATGCCACCCTTGCGGCTTAAAAATTTCAGTGCCGCATTCACATCACCTTGCTTGGCGCGTTCAGCAAAATAGTCAGCGGTCTTCATGGCCGCCAGCTTTTCAGCCACGGCAATCACAATGAATTGGTTCAAGGTGGTGCCATCTTCACGAGCCACTTGCTCTGCCCCCGCTTTCAGGGACAAGGGCAATCGAAGAGCGTAATTGCTTTGGGTTCCCATTTCAAACTCCTTGAAAAAACTGCCGTGGTGTCAAAACCATGATGCGAAGTGATGAAGCCTGTGGTGTAAAGTCTTTGAGGTTGGTGGTCAAGATGGTCACAGGCCAGCGTGGGCCTGACCCCTTGGCTGCACGTTCCCGCCAGCCATTTGTCCGGCGGTCAGCAGCAGCGGGTGGCGGTGGCGCGGGCCTTGGCCATGAAACCCGCCTTGATCTTGGCCGATGAGCCCACCGGCAACCTCGACACCAAAAGCGCCGATGGCGTGTTTGATTTGCTGCAACGCGTGTGCAAAGAGCAGGGCACCGCTGTTTTGTTTGTCACCCACAACCCCCTGCTGTCCGCCCGCTGCGACAAAACCATCGCCGTGGTCGATGGCCGGGTTGGCGGCCCATAGCGCCAGGTGCTGGGCTTGACATGGCCGCTGTGGCCTTTTGTCCTGATGCGGTGGCGACTGCTTATTCAGGGTTCAAACCCGCAAAGGCGGCGCGCTCGGTCCACAGGGCGCGATCTTTGCGCACAAACTCGGCGAAGTCGTCGGCCATCAGCAAGGTGGGCACGCAGCATTGCTCCAGCTTTTTGAGCAGGGCGGGGCTGTTCATGGCGCGTTTGACGGCGTTGCTGTAGCGCTGGATCACCGCGTCGGGCGTGCCAGCGGGGGCGTACATGCCGTTCCACGAGCGCACTTCAAAGTTGGGCATGCCGCTCTCGGCCATGGTGGGCAGGTCGGGCAGGATGTCGATGCGCTTGGGTGAGGTGACGGCAATGGCTTTGACGCGGTCGCCTTGTACAAAGGGCAGGGCGGCGGCGTAGTCCAAGAACATGAAGCTCAGTTGGCCGCCCATCAAGTCGGTCACCGCCAGGGGGCTGCTTTTGTAGGGCACGCCCACGCTGGTCAGGTTCAGGCGCTTGAGAAACACCGCGCCGGCAATTTGACTGACCGATGCCCCCCAGCCGTAGGCTGCTTTGTCGGAATTGGCTTTGATCCAAGCGGCCAGCTCGTTGACGTTGCGCACCGGCATGTCTTTGCGCACGATGAGCACATAGGGCGCGGTGAGCACCATGGCAATGGGTTTGAAGTCTTTCACCGGGTCGTAGGGCAGCTTTTTGAACAACACCGGGTTGATCGCATGGGTGGTGTTGGAGGTGAACAGCAGGGTTTTGCCATCGGCCGGTGCGCGGGCCACAAACTCAGCGGCCAAAAAGCCATTGGCGCCGGGGCGGTTATCGATGACCGCGGTTTGGTTCAACTCGCGACCTACCTCTTCAAACAGGGGGCGCGCCACGTTGTCGGTGCCGCTGCCCGGCCCAAAGGGCAAGATCACGCGGATGGTGCCGCTGTCTTGGGCGCTGGACCAGCTGGTGGCCAAGGCCAAGGCGCACAGCCCCAGCCATTGTGTAAAAGTTTTCATGTGTGTCTCCTGTGGGGGCGGCCCAATGATGAGCAAGGCGCTGAACCACCGCCATCGAACCACTGTAAGGCTTGCCGCCGCCCAAGGCTATGCGGGTTTAAGCCAATCCCAACCAGCGCAAAGCGTTGTCTTGGCGCAGGGCTTGGCGGTGTTCGGCGCTGAGGTGCAGCTTGTCCACCCGCTGTGCGGGGTCGCGGTCCATGATGACAAAGGGGTCGTCGGTGCCCACCATCACTTGGCCCACACCATAGGTGTAAATCAAGTGGTGGATGCTGGCTTCGTCATAGACCAAGTCGTCCACAAACATCTGCCGCGACACCGCGCGCGGGGAGTGCTTCAAGGCGTTTTGGATCGGGGGCATGCAGGTCCAAGCGTGCTCCAGCCGCGCCACCAACACCGGCAGCGAGCCGCCGCCGTGGCTGAAGGCGATGCGCAAGCCCGGCAAGGCGGCCAGTCGGCCCGAGGTGATCATGGACGCGGCGGACAAACCAATTTCGCCGGGGAAGGCCAGGGCTTGCTCCAAGGCCGGCGGGCCGACCAAGCGGTCCATGCCCGCCGGTCGCAGGGCGTGGACAAAAAT
>JBEDFU010000050.1:0-9970 GCA_041174965.1 Pseudomonadota bacterium
GTCAGGACCATGCGCAACACCGTCAGTGCGGCAGTGAGCAACAGCCAATGGCCCAACACCAGGCGGTGCATCCATCGGCCTTGAAAATAAAACCAAATCACCTCGACGACCACCGACAAGGCCCAAAAAGCGCCGATCATGGTTTTGCTGTAACCCAAGCCGTCCAAATACAAAGACAAGAAAACATAAATGCTGGTGTGGGCCAAGATGTGAAAAAACAAGGTGGCGAAAAACCAGCGCACCGGGGTTTGTCGCAGCACGGGCCCCAAACGCCCAGCCAGGTTTTGCGCTGCAGGTGGATCCACCTGATGGGGCAACCACCAAACCGCCACATTCAAAACAGCCAACGTCGCCACCGTCCAATGGGGAAAATCGGCCATGCCATGGCGTTCAAACCAGGCACCGGCAACAAAAACAGTGACCAAAAAGCCCATCGACCCCCACAGCCGAACGCGGCCATAGCGTTGGGTGCTGAATTGCCCGCCCACACTCACGCGCTGGGCCATGGCCGCTTCGCTCAACGACATCAAGGGGCTGGTGTGAAAGAACAACAGCACCATCACCAAACTCAGCCACCACAACTCGTGGCTCAGGTAAAAACCCAGTGATACGCACCAAGCCACCAAGGCCCCCAGGCGCATCAAACGCACCCGTTGTCCCGTGTGGTCGCTCAGCCAGGCCCATAAAAAGGGGGCGAACAAGCGGGTCGCCGATTGCATCGCTGTGAGAGCCCCAATGGCCAACACGCTCAGGCCCAGGTCCTGCAACCACAGTGACAAATAGGGATTAAAAAACCCAATGTGGGTGAAATAGGCCGCGGACAAAAAGCCAAACGGCCACAAACCTTGGCGCAGCCCTGGGCCTTTGGAGAGGGGCATCAAGGCTCAGCTTTTGCGCTGTGCAGCAATGGGAAGCAAAACAGTTTGCACATCACCACACTGCGCACGGTGGCGCAGCGCATGGTCCATCACCACCAGCGCCAAGAGCGCCTCGGCAATCGGTGTGGCGCGTATGCCCACGCAAGGGTCGTGGCGACCTTTGGTTTGCACCGCAACGGCGTTGCCCGCGCTGTCGATGCTGTCGCGCGGCGTGAGGATGGAGCTGGTGGGCTTGATGGCGATGCTCACCTCCAAGTCCTGCCCCGTGCTGATGCCGCCCAACACGCCACCAGCGTTGTTGTTCTCGAACCCCTCGGGCGTCAAGCTGTCGCCATGGGTGGAGCCGCGTTGCGCCACGCTGGCAAAACCTGCGCCCATCTCCACGCCCTTGACCGCGTTCAGGCCCATCATGGCGTGGGCGATGTCGGCGTCCAATCGGTCATAAATCGGTTGACCCAAACCAACCGGCATGCCACGCGCCACCACACGGATGCGAGCGCCGCAAGAGTCACCGGCTTTGCGCAGACTGTCCATGTAGGCCTCGAGGTGGGCCACATCGGCAATGGGCGCGTAGAAGGGGTTGTTCGGCACATGCGCCCAGTCTTCGAATTCGATGGGGTGCTCGCCCAACTGCGTCATGCAGCCGATGAAGCTGGTGCCGTATTTCTCTTTCAGCCATTTTTTGGCCACCGCCCCAGCCGCCACCGTGGGCGCGGTCAATCGGGCTGAAGAACGGCCGCCACCGCGCGGGTCACGCACACCGTATTTTTGGGTGTAGGTGTAGTCGGCATGTCCTGGGCGAAAGGTTTGCAAGATGTCGCTGTAGTCTTTGCTGCGCTGGTCGGTGTTGTGAATCAGCAAGGCAATCGGCGTGCCGGTGGTCACACCTTGGTAGACGCCACTCAAGATTTGCACTTGGTCGGGCTCTTGGCGTTGCGTCACATGGCGGCTGGTACCAGGACGGCGGCGATCGAGGTCGTGCTGGATGTCGGCCTCGCTCAAGGCCATGCCGGGTGGGCAGCCGTCAATCACGCAGCCAATGGCCGGGCCGTGGGATTCACCAAAGTTGGTGACTGCGAAAAGGGTGCCAAATGTATTGCCGCTCATACAACTGATTATCCCTGAGCGCCAAGACGCCCACCCTGCAAGCCGGATTCCTTTATGCTTGCCAACCTGTTGACCAAGGAAACTCAAAATGTCTGACGCCACCCCCTACACACCCCCCAAAGTCTGGACCTGGAACCAAGCCAACGGTGGGCAATTTGCCAACATCAATCGGCCCGTGTCCGGCGCCACCCATGAAAAGACCTTGCCGATTGGCAAGCACCCCATGCAGCTGTATTCCTTGGGCACACCCAACGGGATCAAGGTGACCATCATGCTGGAAGAGTTGCTGGCCTTGGGCCACAGCGGGGCCGAATACGACGCTTGGTTGATCCGCATCCGCGACGGCCATCAATTTGGCAGCGGTTTTGTCGAGGTCAACCCCAACTCCAAAATCCCAGCGCTGATGGACCGCAGCGGCTCGCAACCCGTGCGCGTTTTTGAGTCCGGCGCCATATTGATGTACCTGGCCGAAAAGTTTGGTGCCTTTTTGCCCACCGACATGGCGCAGCGCGCCGAATGCCTGTCGTGGCTGTTTTGGCAAATGGGCAGCGCGCCCTATCTGGGTGGCGGCTTTGGCCACTTCTATGCCTACGCACCCTTCAAAATCGAATACGCCATCGACCGCTTTGCCATGGAGGTCAAACGCCAATTGGACGTGCTGAACCAGCGCTTGGCGAACCACCGTTTCATCTGTGGCGACACCTACACCATTGCCGACATGGCCATTTGGCCTTGGTATGGCGCCACCGCCAAAGGGCAAATGTACGAAGGCGGCGAGTTTTTGAGCGTGCACGAGTACACCCATGTGCTGCGATGGACCGATGAAGTGGCCCAACGCCCCGCCGTGCAGCGCGGTCGCAAAGTCAATCGGGTCACCGGCCCCTTGGAAGACCAATTGCACGAGCGCCACGACGCCAGCGACTTCGACACCCAAACCCAAGACAAACTGGCTGGGAAGACCCCCCAATGAACGCGCCCCACCCGCTTGACTCTGCCAACCCGGCAGATGGTTTGGTGCCCACTGCAAGGGGTTCACTGGCCAGCAGTGCAACGGCCCCCATCGACCACGCCGAATGGCAACTTCGCCTCAGATTGGCTGCTGCCTATCGTGCCGTCGACCATTTTGGGTGGTCTGAATTGACAGCCAATCACATATCGCTGCGGGTGCGCAACGACCCCTCAGAGTTTTTGATCAACCCCTATGGATTGCTATATTCAGAAATCACCGCGTCCAATTTGGTTCGCATCGATGGTGATGGCCATGTGCTCACCCCCACCGAATACCCCATCAACCCGGCTGGATTCAACATCCACGCCGCCATCCACAACGCGCGTGACGATGCGCACTGTGTGCTGCATGTGCACACGGTTGCAGGCATGGCGGTGGCTTGTTTGAAGGATGGCTTGTTGCCGCTGACCCTGGAGGGGACAGACTTTCACAACCGCATTGGTTACCACGACTTTGAAGGGCCCAGCCTGGAGGTGGATGAAAGAAGCCGCTTGGTCGCGGCTTTGGGCAACAACGTGGCCTTGGTGCTGCGCAACCATGGTCTGGTCACGGTGGGTGAGACTGTTGACTCGGCTTTTTTGCGCATGTACCGCCTGATGCTGGCATGCCAGGTGCAAATGCAGGTGATGATGTCAGGTCAAGCCTTCACCCGATTGAGCGATGACATCCTGGAGAAATCAGCGCAACGCCACGAATGGTTTTTTCGCATCGGCCCTGGGGGCAAAAAGGTGGGGCATGGCGAGTTGGATTTTTCAGCCGTGATGCGCTTGATGGCCAAGATAGACCCCTCTTACCAAACGTGAGCCGTCAGCTCACTTGCCAAACCCCAAAATACCGGCCTTGAGCGACCTGGGGTCACGCAATCCATATCGGCCTGACAACACAGCCAGATAAAAGTCCATCAAGTGACGGTTGAAGGTATCGGGGTCTTCCAAGTTGTTGGTGTGCCCTGCCCTGGGCAACACCACCAAAGAGGCGCTGGGGATGTGCCGCTTCATCAACAAGGCGGGCTCCAAGCAGGGGTCGTCTTCGTCGCCGGTGATGATCAAGGTCGGCACGTGGATCGACTTCATTTGCTCGACCAAGTCCCACAGCGAGGGCCGCATTTTTTGCACGCCCAGCAAGGTGTTGGCCGATCCCACGGGGTCGTGCTCGGCCATTTGGGCGGCAAACTCGGCCCATCCTCGGGGGTCTTTGTTTTGAAACTGCACCCGTGTGGGGCCCATGGTGTACTTGCGCGCCGCCTCCA
Organism: Pseudomonadota bacterium; assembly: GCA_041174965.1. Lineage (GTDB taxonomy): Bacteria > Pseudomonadota > Gammaproteobacteria > Burkholderiales > Burkholderiaceae_C > Limnohabitans. Next base: position 4,244 of record JBEDFU010000050.1, read on the forward strand.
CCGGGCCCGCTTGGTGAAACATCGCCGCAGCGGCGTCGGCCTCGGCCTGAAAAACCGCGCGTTGATCGGGCTCTGCCCCGTAACCACAACCCGCAATGACCAACGACAAGACGCGCTGGGCATGGTGAATCCCCATGTGCAAGCTGGCAAATCCGCCCATGGACAAACCCACCACATGGGCTTTGACAATTCCCAAATGGTCGAGCAATGTGACGATGTCTTGAACCGCCCGCGCTTGCGAGTAAGACGCGGGATCTGTCGGTACGTCAGATGGCAAATACCCACGGGCCGAATAAGTGATGCAGCGGAAATGGCGTGAGAAAAACCGCATTTGCGGCTCCCAACTGCGCCAGTCACCCGCAAATTCATGCACAAAGACCAGCGCTTGGCCAGTCCCGGCCTCTTCAAAATACAGCTTCACGCCGTCGTCGGTGGTTGCAAATGCCATGTCATGCCTCCATGGGTTTGGGATTCAAGTGGCGCCAGCCCAACAGGCCTGCCGTGGCCAACAGCATAACCATAAAAAACCAAGGCCACCATTGCAAAGACTGGGCAAACACCGCCATGTCTTGTGCTGAAAGATTCATGTCCTGGGCCAACCAAGCCGAGTGCCAACCAAACAACAAGGTCATGCCGCCGTAGGCCAGGTTCATGCTCAAACCGCGAAAACTCAAGGCCGTGGCCCGCTGCTCGGACGGCACAATGGCATTCATGTAATGGGACAAAAAGAAGTGCAAAAAACGCATGCCCACAAACAAAGGCACCACCCCCAGCACCCCCCACCAACCGGGTCTGGCGCTGGCCACACCCCACAAACCCAACCACAGCAGCGCGCCCAAGCCCACAAAATTGGCCACACCACCCCAGCGCAAAGTGGTCCATTTCATGGAGGACGCCAGCAACAAACCCAACAAGGCTGTGGCACTGCCTATCACGCCAAACCACGCGTCTTCAATGCCAATCAAGCGGTAAAAATTGCTGTTCACCGTCATGAACACACGCACCAAGCTGTCAAAGACCAAACCCACCACGATCAAAGCAAAAGCGACTTGTGAATGCCAAATCCAAGCACCAGTGCGCAAAATGTCGCGCCACGTGGCACCGATGCTGTGCCAGACATTGGCCTGCGTGGGTTTGGCCCAAGATTCAGTCATTCGCCAAGCCACGGCCAAGCAGGCCAGCGCACTCATCAGGCACAAAACCACCGGCCATTTGGCCCATTGGGTGTAAAGCCAAGCACCGCTGATCGAGGTGAACACCACGGCCACCGCCGAGTAGCGCATCAACTGGGCCATCACATGGGGCCACAAGGTGGTGCGCTCTGCGCTGGGCAGTGAGTCATAAGCCAGGGCTTCGTCGGCGCCGCTGGCGCAGGCCTCGGCAGCGCCGCTCAATATGCGGTTGACCACAAACAACCAAAACACCACCTCGGGCTGACCAGGTTGCATGGCGCACAACACCAGCATTTCCAACACCATCAGCACGCTGGCCGCGATGACCAAGGGGCGGCGCCCATACCGGTCGGCCAAGGCGCCGCTGGGCACCTCCAACAAGACAATGGTCACCGCCCACACCACATTGAGCGCTGCAAATTCGCCCAGGGTCAAACCCAGGTCCAAAAACAAAATGGTGAAGATGGGGTAGTAAAAACGGGCGTTGAACAGCACCCGAAACCAAATGAACAAACGCGCGTTGGCAGACATGGGCTAGACGGGGTTCATCATGGGCTCGATCGGCAAAGCCCGCAACAGGGCTGGGGGTTGCCCTGAGGCTTGGGCCAACGCAAGGGGGACGATTGGCAAGCCAGGCCCGCAGGTTCAGGCCTTGGGGGCTGCAGACGATGCGCCGGCTTCAGAGGGCCAGTCGCGGATGTAGGCTTTGAGCATCTTGTTTTCAAAGTTTTGGCTGTCGACGACGGTTTTGGCCACATCGTAAAAGCTGATCACGCCCATCAGCATGCGACTGCTCATCACCGGCATGTAGCGGGCATGGCGCTCGAGCATCATGCGGCGCACCTCGTCGAGTTCTGTCTCTGGGGAACAGGTCAAGGGGTGGTCGTCCATCGCGCCGCGCACCGTGGTGTCGCCCACCTGCCCGCCGTTTTTCACAATGGCTTGGATCACCTCGCGGAAGGTCAGCATGCCGACCAAATCGCCATGATCCATGACCACCAAAGAGCCCAGGTCTTTCTCGGCCATGATCTCCACCGCGTGCATCAATGGCTCCAGCGGCGCCATGGTGAACAGGGTGTTGCCCTTGACGCGCAAAATGTCGCTGACTTTCATGGAGATGCTCCTTGCTTGAAACCGTGGGGATCGATTTTTATGCAAGGAATATAGCCCACAATGGCGCCACAAAACCACCATCGCCACTGCGCTTGACGAGAGAACACCATGCCCGGTTACGCCGACCCCCACTTTGACACCCTGACGCTGCATGCGGGCGCGGGGCCAGACCCTGCCACCGGCGCCCGCGCTGTGCCCATCCACCTGAGCACCTCGTTTGTGTTCGAGTCCAGCGAGCACGCCGCGTCCCTCTTCAACCTCGAACGCGCTGGCCACGTTTACAGCCGCATCAGCAACCCCACCACCGCGGTGTTCGAGCAGCGCATTGCAGCCCTTGAGGGCGGCATCGGGGCGATTGCCACCGCCAGCGGCCAAGCGGCGCTGCACCTGAGCGTGGCCACGCTCATGGGCGCGGGTTCGCACATCGTGTCCAGCTCCGCTTTGTATGGCGGCTCGCACAACCTGCTGCATTACACGCTGCGCCGTTTTGGCATCGAGACCACCTTTGTCAAACCCGGTGACATTGACGCTTGGCGAGCCGCCATCCAACCCAATACCAAATTGCTGTTTGGCGAGACGGTGGGCAACCCGGGCTTGGATGTGCTGGACATCCCCACCCTCTCGCAAATGGCGCATGACAACGGTGTGCCCTTGTTGGTCGACGCCACACTCAGCACGCCTTACTTGATGAAGCCTTTGTCCTTGGGGGCGGATTTGGTCTACCACTCAGCGACCAAGTTTTTGAGTGGCCACGGCACAGTGATTGGCGGCGTGGTGGTCGATGGCGGTTCGTTCGATTGGGAGGCCAGCGGCAAATTCCCCGAACTGTCTGAGCCCTATGCGGGGTTTCACAACATGGTGTTCACCGAGGAAAGCACCGTGGGCGCTTTCTTGCTGCGGGCGCGGCGAGAGGGCTTGCGTGACTTTGGCGCGTGTTTAAGCCCGCACTCGGCGTGGCTGATTTTGCAAGGCATGGAAACCTTGCCGCTTCGCATGGAGCGCCACTTGGCCAATACCGAAAAAGTGGTGGCGTTTTTGGCCGCCCACCCCATGGTGTCGCGGGTCGGTCATCCGCTCATGCCCGACCACCCCAGCCATGGTTTGGCGCAAACAATGCTCAAAGGTGGCGCACGGGGGGCGGGATCGGTGTTCAGCTTCGACATCAAAGGTTCACGCACCCAAGGCCGTGCGTTCATTGAAGCGCTGAAAATTTTCAGTCACTTGGCGAATGTGGGCGACAGCAAATCGCTGGTCATCCACCCGGCCAGCACCACGCATTTCCGCATGAGCGACGAGGCACTGGCCCAAGCCGGCATTGGGGCCGGCACCATCCGTTTATCGGTGGGCTTGGAAGATGCCGATGATTTGATCGATGATTTGAAGCGGGCCCTGAAAGCCGCCGAAAAAGCGGTAAACCAACCCACCACCCCAAGCCAGGGGGCCGCATGAATATCACTTGGTCCGGCTTCAACGTGTATGCCTACACCGGGGGCAAAGCTTTCAACCCAGCGCAACCCACCGTGGTGTTTGTCCATGGCGTGTTGTGCGACCACAGCGTGTGGGTGCTGCAAAGCCGCTACCTGGCCCACCATGGTTGGAATGTCTTGGCCATTGACCTGCCAGGGCATGCCCGCAGCGCAGGGCCCGCAGCGGCCAGTGTTGAAGATGCCGCCGATCAAATCCACGCCATGCTCGATGCCGCCGGTTTGAACAGGGTGGCTTTGGTGGGACACAGCTGGGGCTCGCTGATCGCCTTGGAAGCGGCCGCGCGCATGGAGCAGCGCATCAGTCATTTGGCCTTGATTGGCACAGCCTTTCCCATGCCGGTGGCGGCCCCCTTGTTGGCGGCATCGTTGGCCGAGCCGGACAAAGCCATCGCCATGATCAATGTGTTTTCGCGCGCCACCTTGGCCGCACCGCCATCCGCCTTTGGCCCTGGTACGTGGGTGCATGGGGCCAGCACCGCTTTGAACCGGCGTGTCTTGGCCAGCAACCGAGAGGTCAACTTGCTTCACCTGGGATTCACCGCCTGCCACAACTACACCCAAGGATTACAAGCCATGGCAGACCTGAGTTGCCCCGTTTTGTTCGTGAATGGCGCAATGGACCAAATGACGCCACCCAAAGCCACGCAGGCTTTGATCGAACAAGGCCTGAGATCAGGCAAAAAAGTGCAGGTGGTCACGGTGCCCATGGGCCACCACCAAATGAACGAGTCACCCGAAGAGACTTTGCACGCCTTGAAACAGTTTCTGCGCTGACCCACCCAGGCTACAGGGCATCGGCCAGGCGCAGGCCTTGCCACCGCGCCCACAGGGCTTGGTTGGCGGGCACATCGGCCAACAAGTGGCGCGACATCAACGGCGCCAAGGGCAGCTGGCTGGCATCGGCCAACCACACATAGCGCGGTGCTTGGGTCTCATCGCTGGGCACCAAGCGCCCCACCCAATTTTCTTCGACCATGGTGGTCAACACCGCTTCCACCTCGCGGGGGTCTGCTTGTAATCGACTCGCCAATTCCAGCACTGCCCAGCCGTGGGGTGCGGTGCCGCGCTGCTCAATCAACTTGCGAATGACCTCCAAAGCCAGTTGGAACATCCACCCGGGAGAACTGCTGTCGCGCACCGCGCCGCTCAACCAAGTGGGCAAGCTGGCCACAGCCACCGCACCGACCAAGACAATGACCCAAGTGATGTAGATCCACACCAGCAAAATCGGCACCGTGGCAAAGGCGCCGTACACCGCAGCGAATGTGCCCACCTTGGCCAGGTACTGGGCCAGTGCCCAGCGCGCTAACTCCAGCACCACTGCGGCCAGCACACCACCCCACCACGCATGCCGCGCCGGCACATGGGTGTGCGGCACGTATTTATATAAAGCGCCTATGCCCACTGCGGTGAGCCCAAACTCCAGCACGTCCAATATCCAGCGCAGCCACGCTTGGCCGGGCCCCCAGCTCTGCCCGGTCCAGGTGAGCGCAGTGGTCAGCATGAACAAACTGGTGGCCAGCGCCAAGGGGCCCAGCGTCAAAGCGGCCCAGTAGATCAACACCCGCTGCCCCCAGGGGCGCGCATGGCGCACTCGCCAAATCGCATTGAGCGTGCGGTCGATGGTGAACACCAACGCGACCGCAGAAACCAACAAGGCCACAAAACCCAAGGAGCCCAAGCGGCTGGCCTTGTTGGTGAACTGGGTCAAATAACCCAGCACCTGGCGCGCAATGCTGTCGGGGATCAGGCTTTCCACCAACCAACGCTGCAACACGGTTTGAAACTGTCCAAACAAGGGAAAGGCGGTCAGCACCGCCAGGGCCACGGTCAACAACGGCACCAAGGCAATGGTGGTGGTGAAGGTCAAAGCCCCAGCGGTTTGGCCCAATCGGTCGTCGCGGAAACGTTGGCGCAAACCTGATAAGGCCGCACGCCACGGAAACCGTTGCGAA
>JBEDFU010000051.1:0-5536 GCA_041174965.1 Pseudomonadota bacterium
CGAAATCAGGTTGGTGGAGACATTGGGCTCGCCAAAGCGGTTGAACAGCGACAAGCTGGTCTCGATGATGCGCTGTGCGGTGCGCCGGGGCGCTTTTTTGACCATGGCCGGGTCCGTCTCGACAGGGCTTCAGCGTTTTGGGCTGCGTGTGCTGCGGCTGGCTGTGCGCGTTGGGGTGGCGACAGGCTTGGCGGTTTTGGCCGCCAGGCCTTTGGTTGCAGCCCTTTGGGTGGCCGGGCGCTTAGCCACCGGTGGTTTGGCCGCTTGGCGTTTAGAAGGGGCAGCCGTTTTGGCGGGCTTGGTGTGGGCCAATGCTTGCTCCAAGGCCGCGATGCGTGAATGCAGTGCAGCGACATCATCGGCCGATGGCCAGCCCAGGCGGTGCATGGCTTTGGCCACGCGTTGCTCAAACAAGGTTTCCAAGCGGTCCCAAGAGCCACCGGCGCGCTCGGTGAATTGGCTGGCCAAGGTGCTCATGGTGTGGGTGGCTTGGGCGATTTTTTCTTCCGCCACTTGCTGGGTTTGCTGCTGCATGTGCAAACCGTCTTTGATCAGCGACTCAAACACCTTGCCGCCTTCTTGCTGGGCCTTGGCAAAGGCACCCAGACCGGCGAGCCAAATGTGGTTGGCCGAATCGCGGATGTGGTCCTTCAATGCGGCGGTATCAGGGGCGTCGGGGCTGGGTTTGCGGGCCATGTTTTTCTCCATTCAAAACATGGCCGGACTGTAGCCCAGTTGCGGTTGGGCAAGGGGCGCCGCGTCAGCGGCGAATCAACCGCGCAGCGACCAGGCTTTTTTCAGGGCCAGCCATTGGCCGGCCGAGGCGGGGTCGCTTTGCGCCTTTTTCAGGGCGCGTCGCACAAAGGCCACCAGCACGCCCAGGAACAAACCGGCAAATGCCGCCACCAGCACGATGATGGCGCGCTTGGGTTTGGATTTGCGCTCAGGCGGCATGGCCACGTCTACTTGCTGGATCAGCGGGCCCTCTTTGGCCTCGTCGACCCGGGCCAATTCGTATTGGCGGATCAACACCTCGAGCATGGCTTCTTGTACCTTCACATCGCGATAGGACTTCACAGCCTCTTGGTGCAACGGGCTGGCCGCCGCCTTGCTCTCGCCTGAGCCTTGCTCGGCTTTGTTCAATTGGGCGCGCAGGGCTGATAGCTCACTGGCAATGCGTTGGGTATCGGGGTTTTGCGCCGTGGCAAAACGGCTCATGGCCTGCAACTGCACCTCGCGGGCAGCGATTTGGCCACGCAACTCAGCGCTGGCCCGCACCCCGGTTTCGGCCAAAACAGACGTGACTTGCATGCCCGACTTTTCTTTGGCAGCGCGGAAAGCCACTTCGGCCAATGACAGCTTGTCTTGGGTTTGTTGGATTTGTTGCTCGTAAAACTGGCGCCGCTGTTGCGCCTCGGTCACCGCCAAGCGCCCCAGCATGGCGCGCAACTCGACCACATGGCGGTTGGCCAGTTCGGCGGCAAAGGCCGGGTCTTTGTCATCGGCCTCGATGCTGAGCAAGCCAGATTTTTTGTCTGAACTGATGCGCATTTGCTCCTTGAGGGCTTTGCGCGTGTCGGACAAGGTTTTGGCTTCATAGCGCTCTTGCAACTTCATCTCGGCAATGATGCGGTTTTGCATGCCCTCGCTGCCCAAAAAAGCCACATACATCTCGTCAGGGCTTTTGATCGCACCGGCGGCACCGGCCAATCCGGCCAAACCGCCCAAGCTGGCCAGGGCGGCAGCCGCGCCACTTTGCTGCTGTTCGGGCGGCATGACCACGGTTTTGGCGGTGAAGATGGGGGTCATCAACAGGCTCACCACCACCGCCACCAAAGTCGTGAGCAAGGGAATGGCAAACAAGGTGGCTTTTTCCTCGCCCAAGGCGGTGGCCAAGTCGATCAGGCTGATTTCGTCCTCGTCTGGCATGGGCACGGAAGGGGTGGGGTTGGCGTCGTTCATGTGCTCAGCCTCACTGGCGCAGGGTTTTGAGGGCGGCCGCACCAATGCCCAATTGGTAAATCAGCTGAGTCCAGTCCTTGGCACCTGTCATGAACTGCACATAGCCAGTCCTGCGGTCCACTTTCTCAGGGACAAAAATCGCGTCTCCGGGAAACAAGGGTTTGCCCATCAAGCCCTTGCTCAAACCACTGAACCAACCGCCGGCTTCGCTCTCTACCGAACCATCAGCGCGCAAAACCATCACCGCGCTGTCATCGGCGTCACGGGTCATACCGGCGCGCAACAAGTAGTCGCGCACGCTGGCGTTGTTGCGTTGCAAAAAGCTCGACTCGGTCAACACCGCGCCAAACACACTGATGAAGCCTGAGCGCTCGGGGATGGTGATTTGGTCGCCATCTTCCAGGGGCATGTCGGGCAAAGTGGGCCTGAGGGGGTCAATTTCCAAAGAAATGCGGCCGGTGGCCTCCAGGGTTTTGAGCTTGGCCAACATTTGGCGCTGCGCGGCCTGGGTTTGTGCCAACAGGGTGGCTTTGTCGGTGTCTTGGCTGTTTTGCACCAAGGCGGCCGATTGGCCGGACATTTCCGATTCAAATCGCCGCACCGCTTGGTTGAGGTTGCTTTGTTGTTGTTTGCGGGTGCTTTCACGGGTAAACACCGTGCCATAAATATAAGCGTTGGTCGAGATGCCGCCCGCTCGGCGCATCAATTGCGACAAGGTTTCGCCAGCTTGAATTTGGTACAGACCCGGCGCATTCACTTCGCCGCCAATGCGCACAAAAGCCGAGCGGCGATTGGCGGGCACCGGAATGTCCTTGACGCTGAAAACCGTGACCACGTCGCCAGGCTTGAGCTCCAGGTTGGCCAAGGGGTTTTTTGCCACCACCGCTTGGTTCAGGTCAAAGGAAATCAGTTGGGGGCGCAATGTGGCCGTGTCGAGCCGCTCAATGACCGCATAGTCCCAGTTGATTTCGTTGAACAGGTTTTTGAACTGGTCAGCCGCTTGCGCCAAGCTCACTTGGCGTGAACTGTCGGTGCCAAAGGCCAAAGGGTCTGGCAAACGATTTTCTTGATTACGTGGGTCTTGATTACGTGGGTCTTGAGTACGGGGGTCTTGAGTACGGGGGTCTTGAGTACGGGGGTCCGTTCCGCGTTCAAACTGAACCAGCGCGTTTTTGCGGCGGTAATACACAGGGTCAATCAGGGCCTGTCGGTCAGGGATCAGGTCACTGATGCGCATGCCCGGTTTGAAAGCGTGTCGCAGGGGTTGGGCCACGGCACCGCGCAAGGTGACTGCGTTGTCAAATTCGCTGCGCAACTTCATCAGGGTGACGACGTCGCCATCGCGCAATGGGGTTTGCAATCCGTTGGCGTCCAAAGCGCGTTCTTCGACGGTGCGGGGCGCCTGATTGCCGGGGCTGGATTGCAACCGCTCGAGCAACACTTTGTTGGTGTTGGTCATGGCGCTGGTGCCGCCTGCGTAGGCCAATAAGCGCCCCAAGGCCTCACCGCCCGGCGCCAGTTCAAAAATGGCGGGGTTGTCCAAGGGTCCCACCAAGGCCACGCGCGGGCCGGCAGGTGGAATCAAAATCACGTCGCCGGGTAACAAGCGCTGGTCGGCGGTGGTGTTGCCTTCGGTGATGAATTTGTACAAATCCAGGCGGCTGATGGTTTTGTTGTCGCGGATCAGTTGGATGTTGCGCAAGCTGCCGCTGGCTGAGGGGCCACCGGTCTCAAACAAGGCGCTGATCATGGTCGACAGGCTGGACAAGTTGTAGGCGCCGGGTTTGCGCGCCTGGCCCACCACAAAGACCGGCAAGCTGCGCAGCTGCCCCAACGAGGCCGCCACTTGAAAATTGTTGAAATAGCGGGCGATTTGCGTGCGCATCACCGCATTGAGCTCGCTGGCCTTGATGCCTGCGAGCGTGAAGGTGCCGGCTTTGGGGATGCTCACTTGGCCATTGCGGTCGATCACCAAGCGCAAATCTGCGTCAATGCTGCCCCAAACGCGCAATTGAACCTCATCGCCAGCGCCCAGCACATAGTCGCCAGGCACGGGGACGTTTTGGGTGGGCGTGAACAAGCCGCCATCGAAGAGGTTGTAGCCGTGCAAGGGCAGGCGTTGGCCGGTGGACTCTTCGGCAAAAAGTTGAAACTCGGTTTTTTGCAGCGCGGGCAGGGCCGGCCGAATGGGGGTGGATTGACCGTTCAGGTTCATGCCATCCGGGGTGATTGGGCGTGACAAACCCGAGGGCTGGGTTTGCGCATTGTTCAATTGAGGCGCGACGGGGACTTGAAGCGCACCAGGCGCTCCATTCGCAGTGGCTGGGGTGTTGGCGGGCGTCCCCGCCGAGCCGGGGTTGTTGGCCACACCCATGGACGTTTGGCCCCAGGCCGATAGGGTGCTGGCCAGACACAGCACTGCCAAGCTTGGCAGGCGCAGCGGGCGTTTCAAGGTAATGAACATCATGAAATCATTTTAGGGGGCGAGTGCCTCTGGCACGGAAAGGGCCTGGGCAACGCGTTGCCGGTCGAAGGGATCAATGACCGACGGGTTCAGGCCATGGGCAGCTTGGCTCGGGCGCTGGGGTCACCCAACACCTGCTCGTCGGTGCGGCCAAAGCGGCGCACGCGTTTTTGGTACCAGGCCAGGGCTTCGTCCAACATGGCGGCGTTGAAGTCGGGCCACAAGGCGTCGGTGAAATACAACTCGGTGTAGGCGCATTGCCAGAGCAAAAAGTTGCTGATGCGCGACTCCCCGCCCGTGCGGATGAGCAAATCTGGGTCGGGCGCACCGGCCATGCTGAGATGAGGGGCCAGGCCTGGGGCATCGAGCATTTCCAAGCCCTTGAGGGGGTTGGCGCGTTGCCATTCGCGGGTGGCGTTCAAAATATCCCACTGCCCGCCGTAATTGGCGGCCACGGTGAGGTGAATGCCTTGGTTGTGCGCGGTGCTCAATTCGGCATGGGCAATCAGGTCTTGCAGGCCTTGGGCAAAGGCGCTGCGGTCGCCTATCAGTCGAAAGCGCACGCCTTGCTGCTGCATGTCACTCACCTCTTTTTCGAGGTATTGCCCAAACAGGCCCATCAAGGTGCTCACCTCTTCGGGGGGGCGGCGCCAGTTTTCGGTGCTGAATGCAAACAAGGTCAGGTGAGTGACGCCCCGCTCAACACAGGACTTGACCAAAGGCCGCACCACCTTGGCCCCTTTGACATGGCCCAAGGTGCGCGGCAGGCGGCGGTTTTTGGCCCAACGGCCATTGCCGTCCATGATGATGGCAATGTGGCGTGGCCCGTGGGTATCCGATTCAGCCACGGGCAGGGGCCAGTTGGCTCAATTCAACACTGACCACCTGGGGGCGGCTCAGCAGGTTGATGAAAATCATGGCGCGGGCTTCGCCGTCGGGCGCTTGGAACAAGCCTTCGAGGCCATGCAATGGGCCATCCACAAAGCGCACAGCGTCACCACTGGAGAAAAAGCGGGTGGTGTCAGATGTAGGGGCGCTGCGCAAGGCGTCCACAATGTCTTGCGGCACGGCGGCGGGTTGGTTGCCAAAGGTGACCAATTTGCTCACGCC
>JBEDFU010000052.1:0-3789 GCA_041174965.1 Pseudomonadota bacterium
TTGTAGAATCCATCGGTTTAGCGCCACCCAACTGACCCAAGCCATGAAGCTGTTTGCCCCCTTATTCGTTGCCGCCGCACTTGCGTTGCCCCTGACTTGTCTGCATGCCGCAGACAAAGCGCCTGCCGCCAAAGCCCCCGATGTGGCCAAAGGCGAGGCCAGTTATGCCCCCTGTGCGGCCTGTCATGGCGCCGATGGCAACTCCGGCTCACCAGCCAACCCCAAGTTGGCAGGCCAGCACCCTGAGTACATCAACAAACAACTGCAAGAGTTCAAATCGGGCAAACGCGCCAATGCCATCATGTCAGGCATGGTGGCGGCTTTGAGCCCCGAGGACATGAAAAACATTGCTGCGTGGTTGGGCCAACAAAAAGCCAAGCCGGGTTTTGCCAAAGACAAGCAAACCGTGGCTTTGGGTGAACGGATTTACCGCGGTGGCATTGCCGATCGCCAAATCCCTGCCTGTGCCGGATGCCACAGCCCGAATGGCGCTGGTTTGCCCTCGCAATACCCGCGCTTGAGCGGCCAGCATGCGGATTACACGGCGGCTCAATTGAGCGGCTTCAGAGATGGTGTGCGCCAAAACAACCTGACCATGACCCAGGTGGCGGCCAAACTCAATGACCGTGAAATCAAAGCGGTGTCGGACTACATCGCCGGTCTGCGCTGATGCCCTGAACGGGCCCTGATCACCGAAACCGGCCCTTAGGGCCGGTTTTTTTTCGGGGGTGAGGCACAATGTTTTGACTTTGATCGGAGACCGCCATGCACACACGACATTCAGACAATGGACACAACCACCCCTTGGGCAGCGAGATCACCCCTGCCCACGCCCACCACAACCGCCGGCAAATGATGCAGCACCTCGCCACTGGGGTGGCCGGGGCTGCGTTGGCGAGCTGGGCCTCGCGAGAGGCTTTGGCCCAAAGCGATAAAGCCTTGGCGCGCCCGGGCAAGCTGGCACCACTGGCCGCGCGTCCATCGACATTGGCAGGGGCCAACACGATGGAAAAGCCCACCACCTATGCCGACGCCAGCACCTACAACAACTTTTATGAGTTTGGCACCGACAAGGCCGACCCCGCCAAAAATGCCCACACTTTGAAGACCCAACCCTGGTCGGTGGAAATCGAGGGCTTGGTGAAAAAACCCGGTCGTTGGGATATCGAGGATTTGCTCAAACTGAGTGCCATGGAAGAGCGCATTTACCGCATGCGCTGCGTTGAAGGCTGGTCCATGGTCATCCCTTGGATCGGCTATTCATTGTCCGAATTGATCAAGCGGGTAGAGCCCCAAGGTAGCGCCAAGTTTGTGGAATTTGTAACCTTGGCCGACCCCAAAACCATGCCGTTTGTGGGTTCGCGGGTGTTGGAGTGGCCCTATGTGGAGGGCCTTCGCTTGGACGAGGCCATGCACCCCTTGACCCTGCTGACCTTTGGCATGTACGGCGAAATATTGCCCAACCAAAACGGTGCCCCGATTCGCTTGAATGTGCCGTGGAAGTATGGCTTCAAAAATGCCAAAAGCATTGTGAAGATTCGTTTTGTGGAAAAGCAACCGGGGACCGCGTGGGTCAAGTCCGCCTCACATGAATATGGTTTTTACTCCAACGTGAACCCCAATGTGGATCACCCGCGCTGGAGCCAGGCGACCGAGCGGCGCATTGGCGAGGACGGCTTGTTGTCGAAAAAACGCAAGACCTTGATGTTCAATGGGTATGAAGCGCAGGTCGGGCAGTTGTATGCCGGTATGGATTTGAAGAAAAACTATTGATAGCCCCCATGTGGCGACACCCTGCGGCCAAACCCCTGTTGGCCCTGTTGTTGGCGTGGCCTGCATGTTGGCTGTTGTGGGCGGCTTTTCACGATCAGTTGGGCCCCAATCCCGCTGAAGCCTTGATTCGCCAATCGGGTGATTGGGCTTTGCGCGCTTTGTGTGTGGCCTTGGCCGTGACCCCGCTGCGGGTGATCACCGGACAAGTGCTGCTGATGCGTTTTCGGCGCATGCTGGGTGTCAATGTGTTTGTCTACGCTGCCTTGCACATGCTGTCCTACGCCTGGCTCGACATGGGCTTGGACTTGGAAGACATTGCCCGTGATATCGCCAAGCGCCCTTTTATATTGGTGGGCTTTTTGGCTTTGTTGGTCTTGATCGCCTTGGCGGCCACATCGTTCAACAAAGCGGTGCGCTGGCTGGGGGCACAGCGTTGGCAGGTCTTGCACCGTGGCGTGTATGCCGTTGCGGCACTGGCAGTGCTGCATTTTTACTGGATGCGCGCGGGCAAAAACAACCAAACCGAGGTGTTGATTTACGGTGCCATTTTGGCCACTTTGTTGGGCTGGCGCGTGTGGCACTGGTGGCGTAAACGTCCGCGTGCATGACGGTTTAGCCCTTCTTTGCTGAGCCCGCCCCACTGGCGCAGGCTCGCATACGCCGAGATGGCGGTTTTATAGGGGGAGTTCACTGCCACTCCAAAAAAATGGCACCCAAAACCGAAACAGATGTTCAGATCAAACGCTCGCCCCGCATTTGATCGGCAAAGGTTTCTCGCTCGCGGATGATGTGCACTTTGTCCCCATCGACCAACACCTCGGCCGCGCGGCCGCGGGTGTTGTAGTTGCTGGCCATGCTCATGCAATAAGCCCCTGCGGACAACACTGCCAAATGGTCACCTGCTTGCACGGATAGCGAGCGGTCGCGACCAATCCAGTCGCCGCTTTCGCACACGGGGCCGACCACGTCGTACACGGTGGCGTCACCTGTGCGCTGCGCCAGCGGGACAATTTGGTGAAACGCTTGGTACATGGCCGGACGCGGCAAGTCGTTCATGGCAGCGTCAATGATGCAAAAGTTCTTTTGCTCGCCGGGTTTCAGGTAAAGCACTTCGGTCAGGCACACACCGGCATTGCCCACCAGCGAACGCCCGGGTTCGATCATCAAGCGACGCCCCCCAAAACCACGCGCGTCTAAGCGGGCCAGCAGTTGCGCCCACAGCGCATCGGCCGCAGGCGGTGTGTCGCCGTTGTAATTGATGCCCAAGCCGCCGCCAAAGTCGAGGTGGGGGATGGGCACACCCGCGGCTTCGATGGCTTGCACCAAGTCCAGCATCTTGTCGAGAGCGTCCAAGTACGGCCCTGCGCTGGTGATTTGCGAGCCAATATGAAAGTCGATGCCCACCACCTTCAAGCCGGGCAAAGATGCAGCGTGTTGGTAGCAACGCAAAGTGTCTTCATGGGCGATACCGAATTTATTGCCCTTGAGCCCAGTGGAAATATAGGGATGGGTTTGCGGGTCCACATTGGGGTTGATGCGGATGCTCACTGGCGCGACCTTGCCGCATGAGAGCGCCACAGCGCTGAGCACATCCAACTCGGCTTCGCTCTCGACATTGAAGCAAGCGATACCAGCATCCAGCGCTTGGCGCATCTCGGCGCGGGTTTTGCCCACGCCAGAAAAAATCACCTTGTCTGCTTGGCCACCGGCAGCCAGCACTCGGCTGAGTTCACCGCCCGACACAATGTCAAAGCCGCAACCCGCTTGGGCAAACACTTGCAAAACACCCAAAGACGAATTGGCTTTCATCGCGTAATGCACCCGAGCTTGTCGGCCTTTGAGCGCTTTTTGGTAAGCGCCCAAAGCGCTCAGCATCGCGCCTTTGGAATACACAAACAAGGGCGTGCCATGTTGCTGTGCCAAGGTGGACAAGCGAACTTCTTCCACCCAAAGATGGCCTTGTCGTTGCGATAAAAACGGCGAGCCGGGCAAATCAATATGGGGCATGGTCATGGT
>JBEDFU010000053.1:0-2850 GCA_041174965.1 Pseudomonadota bacterium
TCGGTTTGCATGAAGTCGTGGATGTCGAGCATGGGCTCGCCAAAGAATTTGTCACCGCCTTGCTGCTCGATTTGCATCAGGCCACGTTGGATGGCCCCAATGCTGGCGGCGCTGACATTGCCGTACTCGGTGGTGAACTCTTTGGCGTTGTCGCCCACGTGTTGCAACATGGCCCGCAGGTCTTTCAGGTCGAGCAACAACATGCCACGGTCATCGGCGATTTTGAACACCAAGTTGAGCACGCCCTCTTGGGTATCGTTCAAATTGAGCATGCGCCCCAATAGCAGCGGGCCCATGTCACTGACGGTGGCGCGAACCGGGTGGCCTTGCTCGCCAAACACATCCCACAAGGTGGTGGGGCAGGGCGCAAAAGCGGGCGTGTCCAAACCGCGCTCTTTCAGGATGGCGGCCATTTTGTCGCTCAGCTTGCCGGTTTGGCTCAGGCCCGTCAGGTCCCCTTTGACGTCGGCCATGAACACCGGCACGCCGATGCGCGAGAGGCTTTGCGCCATGGTTTGCAAGGTGACGGTTTTGCCCGAGCCGGTGGCGCCGGTGATCAGGCCGTGGCGGTTGGCCAGTTGCGGCATGAGCCAGCATTGGGCCGAGTCATTTTTGGCAATCAACAAAGGGTCGGTCATGGGCAACCTTTTAGCGCTGGTTCTTCACAGTCCGCATTACACATGAAAAACCGCCCATGGGCGGTTTCGGTTGGGGTGGCGCGGGATTCAGCGCTTGGATTTGGCCGGTTCGGCACTGCCCGATTCGGCTTGCACGCGGCGCGCACCGTTGAAGCGGCGATCCCAATAGGCTTGGCGCATGTCTTCGACCCGCACTTCGCCACCCGGGCGGGGGGAGTGGATGAACTTGTTGTCACCCACGTAAATTCCCACATGGCTGAAAGCTTGGCGCATGGTGTTGAAAAACACCAAGTCGCCGGGTTGCAGGTCTTCGCGGTTGATTTTCTCGGTCACTGAGGCTTGATCGCTGGCGCGCCGGGGCAGGATCAGCCCGACGGTTTGCTCGAACATGGCGCGCACAAAACCGCTGCAATCAAACCCGCTTTCTTGGCTGGTGCCACCACGGCGGTATGGCACGCCCAAGAACCCCATGGCGTTCACCACCAAGTCAGAGGCTTTGTCCCCCACGCGTTGGCGAAACATTTCCACACGACCCAGAAGGCCGCGCTCTTGCAAGAACTTTTCAACCTCGTCGCTGCCATCGGGGTTGGGGGCAGCACCCGCACCGCTGGCAATCAGCAAGGCCCCACACAAGGCCGCCCATGCGCCCATGCGGCGCCAGGAGCGCTTTTGCGTCAAGTGGACAAACCCAGGGCTTGTTGCATGACCTTTCCCAATCCGGCAAAGTGGTCAAAGGCTTTGGGGGTGGGCACCAGGTATTTGGTGCGGCGGTTTTGGCCTTCGTGCACGGTCTCGACCATGCCCACATCGCGCAACAAATCGAGTTTGCGGTGGATGGTGGCGGGAGAGGCGATGTGGCTCAGGGCCATGGCTTCGCTGATGGTCAGGGGTTGTTGCTGGTTGTGTTTGAGGGCAATCAGCTCCAGGAGTTTGCGTGAATCCGCATCGATGTCTGGCATCTGACCCGCGCCTTCGAGGGTGTGCAAAAGATTTAAAAACCGGAGATAAACCTGGGGGTCTTTCATTCATTCACTCCTGGATATTTATTCGATTTTGAATAAATATGACATAAACATTAAGCTTGCAATGATAAGCCATCAAGCCGGCGCAAAGTCTGATCTTGTATGAGCATCATCCCGAGGTCGGGCAAGCGGCCGCTGTGCCTGCGGTGGCATGCTCTGGGGCCTTGACCTGCGAGGTAAAGCCCCCTGGGCGCCACCCACCGTCACTCAGTGGGGCAAACCTATAATCTTTGGCTTTGGACTGGGGCTTACCCCAATACTGCGGGCTTCAGCCGCGCCAGAGCACTGCCACACACCATGAACACCCCCATTCAATCCGCGCCTCAGTTTTCTGTGGCCGACATCCGCAAGTCGTTTTTGGATTTTTTCGCCACCAAAGGTCACACCGTGGTGGCATCCAGCCCCTTGGTGCCGGGCAACGACCCGACGCTCATGTTCACCAACTCGGGCATGGTGCAGTTCAAAGACGTGTTTTTGGGCTCGGACAAGCGCTCGTATGTCCGCGCTGCCTCGGTGCAAGCCTGCTTGCGGGCCGGTGGCAAGCACAACGATTTGGAAAACGTGGGCTACACCGCGCGGCACCACACCTTCTTCGAAATGCTGGGCAATTGGTCGTTTGGTGACTACTTCAAGCGCGAATCGCTGAAATGGGCCTGGGAGTTGCTGACCGAGGTGTACAAGCTGCCCAAAGAACGCTTGTTGGCCACCGTCTACCAAGAAGACGACGAGGCCTACGACATCTGGACCAAAGAAATTGGCTTGCCCCCCGAGCGGGTCATCCGCATCGGCGACAACAAAGGCGGTCGCTACAAAAGCGATAACTTTTGGATGATGGCCGATACCGGCCCTTGCGGCCCGTGCAGCGAGATTTTTTATGACCATGGCGACCACATCCCGGGCGGCCCGCCCGGCAGCCCCGAGGAAGACGGCGACCGTTTCATCGAAATTTGGAACAACGTGTTCATGCAGTTTGAAATGCACGAAGACGGCTCGGTCACGCCGCTGCCCGCACCTTGCGTGGACACCGGCATGGGCCTCGAGCGCTTGGCCGCCATCCTGCAGCATGTGCACAGCAACTATGAAATTGACCTGTTTGCCACTTTGATCAAAGCCGCCGCCCGTGAAACCGGTTGTGCCGACCTGAGTATCCCGTCGCTGCGCGTGATTGCTGACCACCTGCGCGCCACCTC
>JBEDFU010000054.1:0-23518 GCA_041174965.1 Pseudomonadota bacterium
CCAAGACCACCACGTAAGGCACCAAATCGCGCGCCTTGCCACCGAAATAACCGACCGCAATGCTCTCGAGCCAACCGACCAACAAGCCCGCGATGATGGCACCGGCCACGCTGTCGAGGCCACCCAAGATGACCACTGCCAACACACCCAATGCCGTGCCGCTCAGCGCAGGCGACAAACTGCTGATGGAGGCCACGATGGTGCCCGCCACCGCGCCCACACAACCCGCAAACACCCAGGTCAGTTGCTGGGTGCGACGCACATCGATGCCCAAGGCATAAGCGGTGATCGGGTCGCTGGCCGCCGCGCGCATGGCAATGCCGGTGCGCGAGTAGCGAAAGTACACCGACAAACCGGCAATCACCGTCAGTGCCACCCAAAAGCTCCAAAACACCGCGCCGGGCAACATGATGTCGCCCCAAATCAAAGGCTTGCGCGGCAGCATTTGCGGCATTTCCAGGTTTTGACCACCCCAAATCGCGTCCACCATGCCGTGCAAAAAAGCACCCAAACCGATGGTGACCATCAGCACCGACACCACCGGCTGCCCCGCCAAGGGGCGAAGCACAAAGCGCTCGACCACGATGGCCACCAAGGAGATGCCCGCCAAGCCAAACACCACCGACAACCACAAAGGCATCTTCAACCAACTGTGCCCGGTGTAGACCAAATAAGCACCCAACATCATGAACTCGCCGGTGGCAAAGTTGATGGCACGCGTGCCTTTGTAAATGAGAACAAAGCCCAGCGCGACCAAGGCCAACAAGCCGCCGGAAAACAAACCAATGAGTGAAAACTCGGCAAAGGTGATCCAGTCCATCACGCCCCCTGCCCAGTGGTCGGCTGTGATTCACGCACACCCAAGTAGGCTTCGATCACATCCGGGTGGTTGCGCACATGCTGCGGTGTCCCACTGGCGATGAGCTGGCCAAAATTGAGCACCGCGACATGGTTAGAAATGTCCATCACCATGCCCATGTCGTGTTCAATGAGCAATATGGTCATGCCGCGCTCTTCTTGCAAATCCAAAATGAAGCGGGCCATGTCCTCGGTCTCTTCACGGTTCATGCCGGCCACGGGTTCATCGAGCATCAGGATCTTGGGCCGCATGGCCAAAGCACGCGCCAACTCGACCCGCTTTTGCAAGCCATATGACAAAGAGGCCACGCTTTGGTGGCGCACATGGTCGATTTCTAGGAAGTCGATCACATCGCGCTCGATTTCCTCGCGCAAGGCCAATTCTTCGCGCTGGCTTTGTCCCCAATAGGCCATGGCCTGCAAGGTGTTGGCGGCCATGCGGTTGTGCCCACCGAGCTTGATGTTGTCGAGCACCGTCATGCCGCGAAACAAGGCCACGTTTTGAAATGTGCGGGCCAAGCCCATGGCGGCGCGCACATTGGGTTTGGTGGGCGTGATGTCTTGCCCTTCCAACTGGATGCGACCTTGCTGGGGTTTGTAAAAACCTGAAATGGTGTTGAACAAACTTGTTTTGCCAGCGCCATTGGGCCCAATCACAGCGGTGATTTCACCCGCCTTGACTTGCAGGGACACGCCGCCCAGTGCCTTGATACCGCCAAATCGCAAGTGCACATCTTCAACAGACAACAAGGGGGAGGGGTTCATGGGCGCAGACAGGTCATTTCACAGTTTGGGCATTCTGACCAATATCCGTTCTTGGCGTGACATGGCAAACCCCAAGTTCAAGCGCATGCGGCGCGGGGGTTTTCGTCATGCCGGCTTGACCCGAACCGGCAAGCCATGCATGCCCCGAAACACCAACGAGTTGATCCAGGTTTGTTCGCCCACGGGTTCTATCTGGGAAAAAGCCTCAAGCACTTTGGGAAAGGCGACTTGCCCCTCAGTGCGAGCCAGTGGGAAACCCAAGCAAATGTGCATGCCATAGCCAAAGGTGAGGTGGGCGACGCCGTCGCGCTCCAGGTCGAGTTGATCGGCATGCGCATAGGCCCTGGGGTCGCGGTTGGCCGAATTGAGCATGATGAACATGCGCTCACCTGGCTGCAAGGTTTTGCCGTGCAGCTCGTAGGGTTGGGCCACCAAACGCACCTGGGCGCCCGATGGGCCGTCATAGCGCAGCAACTCTTCCACCGCTGCGGCGCTCAAATCTGGGTTTTGGCGCAGCTTGTGCATTTGTTCGGGAAAGCGCATCAATGACAGCATGCCGTTGGCAATGTGGTTGGTGGTGGTTTCATGCCCCGCAAACAACAACAAAATGCAGGTGGCGACCAATTCGTCTTCGCTCAAGCGGTCATCGCCATCGCGCAGTTCGACCAATTCGGTGATCAAGTCGGCTTGGGGATGGGCGCGCCGCTGGGCAATCAGATGGCGAAAGAAAGCGGCCATTTCTTGGGTGGCTTTTTCGGCGGTGTCGTATTTTTCAGCCGATGTGCGCGACGAACCAATGAACAAGGCCATGTCATCTGACATGCGTTTGACTTCGGCCAAATCTTCTCGGGCGACGCCCAACAAGGCCATGATCACCAAGCACGGCAAGGGGCCTGCAAACTCGGTGATGAAGTCGAACTCTTGTTTGTCGCGAAACCGGTTGAGCAACCAGTCGGCAATCTCTTCCACTTGGGGCCGCATGGCTTGCATGGACTTGGCGTGAAACACCTTGCTGGTCAATCGCCGCAGGCGGGTGTGCTCTGGCGGGTCTTTGAACACCATCCACAACGACAAATAGCGCATGATGCTGCCAATGCGCTCAGCCTCTGGCCCCGGTAAGCTTTCGAAAAATGGGCGCAAGCGGTCTGAAGACAGCCGGTCTTTGTCCAAACAAACGGCTTTGATGTCGTCGTACCGGGTGAGCACCCAACTGCGCAAGCGCGGGCTCCAATGGCAGGGGTCTTCATCGCGCATGCGCGCAAAGATGGGATAGGGGTTGGCCAAGGTGGCCGGGTCTTCGGGGTGCCAATCGATCACGGAACTCATGTATTTTTTTCCAAGATGGTGACCGCGCATGCGGCTTCATCAAAGCCCATCACACCGCCGCCGTTTTCAATCATGCCCAAGGCCGCGCTTTTGACTTGTCGAGGGCCGGCCTCGCCGCGCAGTTGCAAGCACACCTCATGCACCATGGACAAACCGGTGGCCCCCACCGGATGACCTTTCGAGACCAGTCCCCCCGAAACATTCACCGGCAAGCGCCCGCCCAGGGCGGTTTCACCCGACTCGACCAAGCGCCCGCCTTGCCCGTCCGGGCATTGGCGCAACATTTCCAGTTGGTAGATTTCACAAAAAGAAGTGGCGTCGTGCAACTCAATCAGGTCGATGTCTTGCGGCTTCAAGCCGGTGCGCGCATAGGCTTTATCGGCGGCAATGCGCGACAAGCCGGGCTCTTCCAAGGAGCGGTATTTGCCACCCGACAGCTCACTGGTGAGCACTTTGACAGCGCGTGCACGCGCAGCGGGCGAAAAGTGGGCCAGCGCCGCTTCAGAGCACAAAATGGCTGCGGCCGCACCATCACCCAGTGGAGAGCACATCGCGCGCGTCAAAGGCCAGCTGATTTCGCGGTCGGCCAGCACCTCATCCACGGTGAGTTCAAAGCGGTATTGGGCTTTGGGGTTGAGGCTGCCATGGTGGTGGTTTTTGGCTGCGCCCACCGCGATTTGTCGCTGCGTGGTGCCATGGGTTTTCATGTGCCAAGCCGCTTGCATGGCGTAGGTGTCCATGAAAACGGTTCGCCCAGGCGCCATTTCAAAGGGCTTGCCGGCCGCTTCACCGGCGCGCCGGTAGTAGTCTTGCCAGCGCTCGGGTTCGAGCTGGTCGATGGCGGTGCCAAAAATTTCTGGGATGCGCTCGGGCCGGTCAGGGCTGATGAGTTTTTCAACCCCCATGGCCAAGCTGACCTGGCATTGACCGGACAAGATGTCTTTCCACGCCCCGTGGAAGGCCAGCGAAGCGGTGGCGCACCCACCCTCGACATTGACCATGGGCACGCGCTCGGGGAACAAACCCGCTTGCACCATGGGCGTGAAGCACACCTGCCCACGGATACCGCCCTGCCCCCATTGCCCCATGCCACAGTTGCCAAACCAGGCTTGTTCGATGAGTTGGGCATCGGAGATGGCCAAGCCCGCGTCTTGCATCGCGTCGGTGTAGGCCCACTGGGCCAAATCGGCAAAGGAGCGGTCAGCGTGTTTGCCAAACGGCGTACAACCCGTGCCAATCACATAGACATCGGTCATGGCTGTGGCCAGGCAGGGGGTGTGCGGCCACACCGGGTGAAGATCAAGTTCATGTCAAATTGGCCTTGTGCTGGCGCTGATGCTTGTGCTTAGAATGCCAAACGATTGTTTTTCTAATGAACGGCCTTGACCATTGAGGAAAACCCGATAGCCCCGCAAAAAAGGAGACAAGACATGACTGGATTCCAAGACATCATCCTCAGTTCCGGTGCGCGCACGCCGCTGGGTGACTTTGGCAAGTCGCTGCGCGACACACCCCTGACCACTTTGGCTGTGCATGCGGTACAGGCGAGCCTGCAGCGGGCCGGCATCACGGCCCCAGATGTCGACCACCTGGTGTACGGCAATACCGCACCGGTGGATCACGACGGTTTGTTTGCCAGCCGCAAAATTGCCATCGATGCCGGCATGCCGATTGAGAGCTCTGCCATGGGCGTGACCCGCGCTTGCGGCACGGGCTCACAAGCCATCGTCTCCGCCGCCCAACAAATTGCCTCCGGTCACAGCCACGTGGCCGTCGCCGCTGGTGGCGAAAACTATTCACGGGTGCCGTATTTGGCCCACCGGGTGCGCTGGGGCGCGCAACGCGGGCCATTTGAATTCATCGATGGCCTGGACTACATCTACCGCTGCCCGTTCACCCGCGAGTTGATGGGCGATACGGCCGAGAACATGGTGGCACGCTTTGGTTACACCCGGCAAGCCATGGACGAGTGGGGCCACATGAGCCAGCAGCGCGCTGGTGCAGCCATGCGCAGCGGGTTTTTGGCACGGCAAATCGCCCCCATACAACTGGCCGGACCCAAAGGCAGTCAGCACTTGTTTTCGGAAGATGAGTTTCCACGCCCCGAGGTCACCCTGGAAAAACTCGCTTCGCTCAAGCCAGCGTTTCGCAAAGACGGCAAAGGCAGTGTGACGGCGGGCAACTCCAGCGGAGTGACCGACGGCGCCGCGGCCTTGGTGGTGGCCAGCTTGTCGGCAGCCCAACGCTTGGGCATTCCGGTGCAAGCGCGTTTGGTGGACTGGGCAGTGGTGGGGGTGCCCGCAGAGATCATGGGCAGTGGCCCGGTGCCCGCCATCCAGCGCCTATTGGCCCAGCGCCAGCTCAAAGTGGCTGACATCGACTACTTTGAAATCAATGAGGCCTTTGCGGTGGTGAACCTGCATGCCGAGCGAGAGTTGGGC
The DNA here is from genome assembly GCA_041174965.1 of Pseudomonadota bacterium. Taxonomy (GTDB): domain Bacteria; phylum Pseudomonadota; class Gammaproteobacteria; order Burkholderiales; family Burkholderiaceae_C; genus Limnohabitans. The sequence goes on from JBEDFU010000054.1 coordinate 5,391, forward strand.
ATCCCACGCGAACGCACCAACTTGTATGGTGGCGGCATCAGCCTTGGGCATCCGCCCGGCGCCACAGGGCTGCGCATGACCATGACCGCCATGCACCACCTCGCTGACACCGGTGGGCGCTACGCCATCATCAGCATGTGCCTGGGCTCGGGCATGGGCATGGCCACGTTGATCGAAAACGCCTTGGTTTGAACCAGTCAGTGCGCAGAGGGTGCCGGTTGCCACGCGCAACCGGCTGAGCCAACGGCACCGTCAGGGCAGTGCGTCCAGCGCGGCCATGTAGTGCGGGTCGACCATCAGTTCAGCCCAATCCGATGCGGGGCGGCTTGGCAACAAACGCAGCCGACGCCCTTCGCTGGCAGCGCTGGATTGCCAGCGGCCTTGTTGTTGGGCCGACCACAAACCATCCAACAAATCGTCCACCGCTTGACCGCCACCCTCGCTGATGGGTGTGCTTTGGTTGCACAGCAAGACCATGTCGCACCCGGCCTTGAGCGCCACCAGGGCAGCGTCGGTGTAAGAGACGGTTTTTCCACCGATGTGGCGCGCCCCTTCCATCGATAAATCGTCGCTGAAGATGGCGCCCTGAAAGCCCAATTGGCGACGCAAAATGTCTTGCAACCAGCGCGATGAAAAGCCGGCTGGCAACGCATCGACCGCAGGGTAGATGACATGGGCCGGCATGATGCTGGTCAAACCCAAGGGCAGCCATTCATAGGGCTTGGCATCATCGGCCAAGATGGTTTTCAAGCTGCGTTCATCCACCGGCACTTCGGTGTGCGAGTCGGCGCGGACAAAACCATGCCCAGGAAAATGTTTGCCGCAATTGGCCATGCCCGACTGCAACAAGCCATGCATCAGGTTGTGCGCCAGCACCGACACGATTTGGGGGTCGCGGTGAAAAGCCCGGTCGCCAATCACCCCGCTTTCGCCATGGTCCAAATCGAGGACGGGTGTGAAGCTCAAGTCAACACCACAAGCGCGCAACTCGGCACCCAGCACAAAGCCACAAGCGGTGGCGGCATGGCACGCTTGCATGGCGGCGCTGGCCGGCAAGGCAGCGTTGGGGGCTGGGGCCATCCACATCTCTCCCAACAGGCGCATGGCAGGCAAGTGGGTAAAGCCATCGGTGCGGAAACGCTGCACCCGCCCACCTTCGTGGTCGACGCAAATCAAGGCATCTGGGCGGACGTCTTTGATGTCTTGGCACAAAGCCGTGAGTTGCGCGCGGTTGACCCAATTGCGGGCAAACAAAATCAAACCGCCCGTCAAAGGGTGGGTCAAGCGGCGGCGATCGGTGGGGCTGAGTTGGGTGCCAGCGATGTCCAAAATCAATGGGGCGTGAATGGTGTTCAAAGCTTAAGCTTCCTTTTGTTCGATGACCACAAAACTGACGGCGTAATCGGTTTCGTCGCTGACGCTGACGCGCGCCACCAAGCGGCGTGCTTCGCACCAGTCTTTCAAAACGCCATGCAACACAATGTGGGGCTCACCGCTGGGGTGTTTGGCGATCTCGCACAAGCGCCAGGTCATGGGCATGCGCATGCCCAAACCCACGGCTTTGCTGAAAGCCTCTTTGGCTGAAAAACGGGTGGCCACATAGCGCACACCCCGCTCGGGCCAGCGCTCAGAGCGTGTGCGCCAAGTTTGCATTTCGGCATCCGACAAAATTTTGGCGGCGAAGCGTTCACCATGGCGGTCCAAGGATTGGCGAATGCGGCGCACATCGCAAATGTCGGTGCCAATGCCGTAAACCATGGGCCAGGCTTTCAGCGCAAGCAAGCCAAATAAGCCGCCACCGTGTGGGCATACCCACGCTCCAAGGCATCTGCGATGAGCGCGTGTCCAATCGAGACCTCTTTCACGCCAGGGACGGTTTTCACAAAGTCACGCAGGTTGCGCAGGTTCAAGTCGTGTCCTGCATTGACCCCCAAACCCACCGCTTGCGCGGCCAGCGCCGCTTGGGCAAAACGCGCCAACTCGGCAGCCGCTTGGGCGCTGCCATGGGTTTGGGCGTAGGGCTCGGTGTACAACTCGATGCGGTCTGCCCCCACGGCTTTGGCAGCGGCCATGGCGGTGGGGTCTGCATCCATGAACAGGCTCACCCGTGCACCCACGTCCTGGGCGGCTTGGATCAAGGGCCGCAAACGCGCCGCGTCGGCGGGAAACGACCAACCATGGTCGCTGGTGAACTGCCCTTCGCTGTCGGGCACAAAAGTGACTTGATGGGGCCGTGCGCTTTGCACAAAACCCATGAGGTTGTGAAAGGGGTTGCCTTCAATGTTGAACTCGCGCCCAGGCCAATCGCGCATCAAGTCAGTCAAGTCGGCCACATCGCCGGCGCGGATGTGGCGCTCGTCAGGTCGCGGGTGAACGGTGATGCCATGGGCCCCGGCTTGCAAACACAGTTCAGCGGCCCGCACCACACTGGGAATGCCCAGGTGGCGGGTGTTGCGCACCAAGGCGACTTTGTTGAGGTTGACGGACAGCGCAGTGTTCATGGTCTGGTGGCTTCAATAGGCTTGCACATCGAGCATGACTTGGCGCGTGCGCAGGGTCTGGACACCGCAATGGTAGTGCAGCCATTGGCGCAATTGGGTTTGCAATGATTGGCGTTGTTGGCTGGGCCATTGCGCGCATTCGCGCAGCAAAGCGGGCAACGGCCATTCGCTGTCCAGGCCATCGCGCAGCGACAACCACATGGCGCCTGGCAAGGTGTTCGCGTCTTGGATGCCAGCCGTGCGCAAACCCCCTTCAGGCACCAGGCTGTACATCGCATCGGCCAGCACAGGCGCCATGGTGAGGGTTTGCAGCGACAAATCGGGCAACAAACCCACATCGCGCAGCAGCAACAACTCAAAAGCCCGCAACGCAGCTGCTGTGGTGGTGGCTGGGGCGGTGGCCAAGACCTCCACCACTTGGGTGTACAAATCAAACAAGCGGGGATGGGCGTCGTCGCGGGCCAGCAAACGCATCAGCAATTCATTCAGGTAATAGCCCGAGAGCAAGGCGTCGCCACTGGGCATGGGGTGCCCCCCCACCCATTCGGCCGATTTGAGGGTGCGCACCTCACCCGCACCGCCATAGGCGATGGACAAACGCTGCAAGGGCAACAGCACCGGCCGAAAGCCTGAACTGGGTCGCTTGGCCCCTTTGGCCACCAAAGCCACCCGCCCATGGTGTCGGGTGAAGGTCTCCAAAATCAGGCTGGACTCGCTCCAGTCGTAGCGGTGCAGCACAAAGGCTGGCTCATCGCTGGTGCGAGGGACGCTGGCCCTACTCGTAGCCAAAACTGCGCACCCGGGCCTCGTCGTCTGCCCACCCAGAGCGCACCTTGACCCACAATTCAATGAACACCTTGGCATCGAGCAAGGTCTCTAGCTCGGTGCGCGCCTCGGTGCCCATGCGTTTGAGCCGCTCACCACCTTGGCCGATGACCATGGCCTTGTGACCATCGCGCTCAACCACGATGGTGGCACTGATGCGCACCATGCGCCCACCTTTGTGCGCCGGCTCTTCTTCAAACTTGTCGATGACCACGGTGGAGGTGTAGGGCAGCTCGTCGCCGGTCAATCGAAACAGCTTTTCGCGCACGATTTCGCTGGCCAGGAATTTTTCGCTGCGGTCGGTCAGCTCGTCAGCACCATACCACCAGGACTGCTCGGGCAGGTAGCGGCTGCAAATGTCCATCAGGTGGGCGACGTCCTTGGGGTTTTTGGCGCTCAAGGGCACAAACTCTGTGAACGGATAGCGCTCTTGCATGGATTTGAGCCACGGGGCCAATTCGCCACGCCGGTGCACTTTGTCCAACTTATTGGCGATCAACAACACCCGGCTGCCCGGTCGCAACAAGGCCAGCACCTTGGCGTCGGCCAGAGCGAAACTACCTGCCTCGACCACAAACAACACCAGATCCACATCGCCCACAGCGCCCAAAACCGTTTTGTTGAGCGAGCGGTTCAAGGCGTTGTTGTGCCGGGTTTGGAAGCCCGGGGTATCGACAAAGATGAACTGTGCCAAGCCTTCACTGCGGATGCCGGTGATGCGGTGGCGCGTGGTTTGCGCTTTGCGCGACGTGATGCTGATTTTTTGACCCACCAAGGCATTGAGCAAGGTGGACTTGCCCACATTGGGCTTGCCCACAATGGCCACCAAGCCACAGCGCTGGCCGGGCAAGCCCACGGGGGCGTTTAAGGGTGCGCCACCGGCGTGGACTGCAGCGCCGGGCAGTGCCGGTGCTGGGGTTTCTTCAGGCACAGAGGCGGGCAGGTCAGGCTGGCTCATGGGGGGCTTTCTTTGAAGGACTGCAACACCACCGCCGCAGCGGCCTGCTCGGCGGCGCGGCGCGAACTGCCAATGCCTCTTTCGTGCCGCCCCAGTTCGGGGATTTCACATTCGACGTCAAATATTTGTTGGTGCGCCGCACCCGAAGTGCCCACCACCCGGTAGATGGGCAGTTTGAGTTTTCGCCCTTGCAGCCATTCTTGCAATTCGGTCTTGGGGTCTTTGGCCACGGCTTGCATTTGCGGGTGGAGTTCCACACTGGCAAACAAACGCTGCACCAAGCCCTGCGCGGCCTCATAGCCGGCGTCCAAATAAATGGCGCCGATCAGGGCTTCAAGTGCGTCGGCCAGTATGGAAGGCCGTTTGGTGCCACCCGATCGCAGTTCACCCTCGCCCAACTGGATCAAACCGGGCAAGCCCAGCTTCAAGGCTTGTTCATGCAGGCTTTCTTGCCGAACCAGGTTAGAGCGCATGCGCGAGAGTTCTCCCTCGGGCACATGGCTCATGCGCTCAAACAACAGGTGGGCCACCGCCAAATTGAGCACGGAGTCGCCCAAAAACTCCAAACGCTCGTTGTGCTCAGCCGAATGGCTGCGGTGTGTCAGCGCCTGTTGCAGCAAACCGGGGGTGTTGAACGTGTGCTGCAAGCGCTGTTGCAGCGCCACCAGGTCTGAACGAGCGCCCGGGGGTTCAGTCATGTTCAGTCGATGGCCCCAATGCGTTTGAGGCTGCTGAAATTCATCCACACCATGATGGCCTTGCCGACAATATTGGCCTCGGGCACAAAGCCCCAATAGCGCGAGTCCAGCGAATTGTCGCGGTTGTCACCCATCAAGAAGTAATGACCCGGTGGCACTGTACAAACCACGCCTTCAACGCTGTAGCTGCACTGGTCCTTGAAGGGAAAGTCATCGGTGCCCGCAATAAAGGCTGGCCGCTCGGCGTTGTTGAGCAAACGCACGGTTTTGCTGGTGGACATCTCGGAGGGACTGGCACCAATCGGAAAGCTTTCTTGAAACTGCTTGATGTAGCTCAGGCTGTCTTGCTCGAAGAAGTCTGGCAGATTGGCCTTGGCCACCACTTGTCCGTTGATGCTCAGTTGCTTGTTCAAATAAGCCACCTCGTCGCCGGGCACGCCAACCACCCGCTTGATGTAGTCCAGGCTCGGCTTGGGTGGGTAGCGAAACACCATCACATCGCCGCGGCGCACCGGCTCGCCAGCGGTCACTTTGGTGTTGATCACCGGCAATCGAACACCGTAATGAAACTTGTTGACCAAGATCAGATCACCCACCCAGAGGGTGGGAATCATCGATCCTGAGGGGATTTTGAAAGGCTCAAACAAAAAAGAACGCAACAAAAACACCACAGCGATCACAGGAAACAGGCCGGCCGTCCAATCCAACCACCATGGTTGCATGATCAAGCGTTCGCGGGTGGCTGTGGTGTCGTCATCGACTTTTTCAATGCCCAGCTTTTTCAGCTCTTCGCGCCGCGCCAGCGTTTCATGCTCCAGCGCTTGGGCTTGGGCCAAGCGCTGGGGTAAAAAGTAAAAGCGCTCAGCCAACCAATACAAGCCCGTGACCAGCGTGGCAGTGAACAGCAACAGGGCGAAATTGCCTTCGTACAAACCCATGTACCAAGCGCCGGCATAGCTGACAAAGGCCGCCAGCACAAATGCGGTGAAGATGGCCATCAGTCTTCCACCTGCAAAATGGCCAAGAACGCTTCTTGTGGTACTTCCACCGATCCGATTTGTTTCATGCGCTTCTTGCCTGCCTTTTGTTTTTCCAACAATTTACGTTTGCGACTGATGTCACCGCCGTAGCATTTTGCCAGCACATTTTTGCGCAAGGCCTTGACGGTTTCGCGCGCAATGATGTTGGCACCGATGGCCGCTTGGATGGCCACATCAAACATCTGGCGTGAAATGATTTCGCGCATCTTGCCGACCACTGCGCGGCCTCGGTATTGGGACTGGCTGCGGTGCACGATGATGGACAAGGCGTCGACTTTTTCACCGTTGAGCAAAATATCCACTTTGACCACGTCAGCGGCGCGGTACTCCTTGAAGTCGTAATCCATGGACGCGTAGCCGCGCGACACCGATTTCAGCTTGTCAAAGAAGTCGAGCACGATTTCACCCAAGGGCAGCTCGTAGGTGAGCATGACTTGGCGGCCGTGGTAGGCCATGTTCAGTTGCACACCGCGCTTTTGGTTGGCCAAGGTCATGACCGCGCCCACATAGTCTTGCGGCATGTAGAGGTGCACAGTGACGATGGGCTCGCGGATTTCCAGCATCTTGCCCTGATCCGGCATTTTGGAGGGGTTGTCGACCAACACCACCTCGCCATCGGCGCGCACCACTTGGTAGACCACGCTGGGCGCGGTGGTGATCAAGTCCTGGTCAAACTCGCGCTCTAAACGCTCTTGCACGATCTCCATGTGCAACAAGCCCAAAAAGCCGCAGCGGAACCCAAAGCCCAGGGCTTGAGACACCTCGGGCTCGTAATGCAAGGATGAGTCATTGAGCTTGAGCTTTTCCAAGCTGTCGCGCAAAGCGTCGTATTGGTTGGCCTCGGTCGGGTACAGGCCGGCAAACACCTGCGGCTTGATCTCTTTGAAGCCCGGCAAGGCCTCGGTTGCGGTGAAGGCCGCGCCGCCGGTACCGGTTTTGACCAGGGTGATGGTGTCACCGACCTTGGCGGCTTGCAGCTCCTTGATGCCCGCAATGATGTAACCCACCTCGCCCGCCTCCAAGGACTCACGCGGCTGGTTGGCGGGGGTGAAAACCCCTAGGTTGTCGGCGTTGTAGGTGGTGCCGGTGGCCATCATCTTGATGCGCTCACCTTTGGCCAAGCGGCCATCGACCACCCGCACCAGCATGACCACGCCAACATAGGTGTCAAACCAGCTGTCGACGATCATGGCGCGCAAGGGCCCATTGGGGTTGCCCTTGGGCGAGGGAATTTTGGCCACGATGGCCTCTAGGATTTCATCCACACCCATGCCGGTTTTGGCCGAGCAAGGGATAGCGTCGGTCGCGTCGATGCCGATCACGTCCTCGATCTCCGCTTTGGCATTGTCGGGATCGGCTTGGGGCAAATCCATTTTGTTGAGCACCGGCAGCACCTCCACCCCCAGCTCGGTGGCCGTGTAGCAATTGGCCACGGTCTGCGCTTCCACACCTTGACTGGCATCGACCACCAGCAAGGCGCCTTCACAGGCAGACAAAGAGCGCGAGACTTCATAGGAGAAGTCCACATGGCCCGGGGTATCGATCAAGTTCAGGTTGTAGACCTGCCCATCTTTGGCCTTGTATTGCAAAGAAGCGGTCTGTGCCTTGATGGTTATCCCACGCTCTTTTTCGATGTCCATCGAGTCGAGCACCTGCGCTTGCATTTCTCGATCGCTCAGCCCACCACAGCGTTGAATCAGTCGATCGGCCAATGTCGATTTGCCATGATCGATGTGCGCGATGATCGAAAAATTTCTGATGTTCTTCATCAATGGATGCTGTTAAGTGACTGAATTAAAAGGCGAGAAACCATAAAAAAGGGCGCGTCAAGTGCTGACGCGCCCTGAACCAACAATCTATGGCAACTGCGATAGTTGGGACTTCATTGTATGGAAATTGGCACCAGCACAAAGGCCCTTGGCGCCATCGGGAGCCCCGTTGCAAGCCAACAACAAAGAATTTATGCACAACATATCAACAGTCTGTGGAAATTTTTACTGAACAACTTGTGGGCGAACTGTGGACTCAGTGTCAACATCTCGCATGGTGGATTTTAATCGCTGGCAATGATGGTTTTGATAGGTGTTCAAGGGGTATTTTTCTGACTTTTATGAGAAGAATGCCTGAAGCAAGGCCTTATTCTTGTCGATTTGAGGCGAAAAAATATTTCTACTGGGGCCGCCAATTGGCCTGATAACCCCCAACCCAGAGTGGGGTTTGGGGTCTTTCAAGGCGCCCTTGGCCACTCATTTCTGGGGGCGGATCAGGGTGTATTGGGCCCACTCACCCCGGCGCAACAAGATGGCCACGGGCTTGGTTTTGTCCAAACGCGCGAGCACCGCCTCAAACTCTTTGACGTTCTTGATCTCGGTATTGGCCACAGCCAAGATGACATCGCCCTCGCTCAAGCCGGCGCGGGTCGCAGGCTCAGTGACGGCTTCAACCCGAACACCACCGCGCAACTTCAACTCTTGCCGTTGGGCTTCGGTGAGCTCACTGACGGTCAAACCCAGGAACTGCCCGGCATTGGAAGCCTGCGGCTTTTCTAAGGGTGCGGCGGGCGCTCTTTGAGCGGTCTTTTCTGGCTCCACCTCACCGACCGTGACTTGCAAGTCTTTGCTGCTGCCACGGCGCCAAACGGTCAGTGTGGCTTTGCTGCCGGGCTTGACACTGCCCACCATGCGTGGCAGGTCGGCAGATTTTTCAATCGGCTTGCCCTCAAATCGGGTGATGATGTCGCCAGCCTCGACCCCTGCCTTTTCGGCCGGTGAGCCTGCTTCCACACTGCGCACCAAGGCGCCTTGGGCCTTGGCCAAACCCAGCGATTCAGCCACGTCTTTGCTGACTTGGTCAATTTGCACCCCAATTCGCCCTCGCTGTACCCGCCCGATGGTGCGCAGCTGATCACTCACGCGAATGGCCTCGTCAATGGGAATGGAAAAAGAAATGCCCATGAACCCACCCGAGCGGGAATAGATTTGGCTATTGATGCCAACCACCTCGCCACGCATATTGATCAGCGGCCCACCCGAATTGCCCGGGTTGATGGCCACGTCGGTTTGGATGAAGGGCAGGTAGTCACCGGTGTCGCGCTGCTTGGCGCTGACGATGCCCGCAGTGACCGAGTTGTCCAGACCAAAGGGTGAGCCAATGGCCATCACCCATTCGCCCACTTTCAAACGGTTGACATCGCCAATCTTGACCACTGGCAAACCGGTGGCCTCCACCTTGACCACGGCCACATCGCTGCGTTTGTCCACACCAACGATGCGGGCCTTGAACTCGCGCTTATCGGGCAAGGTCACCAGCACTTGGTCGGCACCGTCGACCACATGGGCATTGGTCATGATGAAGCCGTCTGCCGTCAGGATGAAGCCCGAGCCGACGCCGCGCGGCTGCTCCTCTTCTGGCTGGGGGCGGTTGGGGCGCTGCTGGCGCGGGGTGTTGGGTTGGCCCGGCAAGGGTTGCCCAAAAAACCGGCGAAATAATTCCTGCATTTCTTCGTCCGCATTGCCACCGGGTTGCCGGCGGCTGCTGACTTTTTCCAGGGTTCGAATGTTGACCACCGACGGGCCCACTTGCTCGACCAGTTCGGTGAAGTCGGGCAGGCCGCGCATGCCCTGGGCCTGCACGGGTGCGCCAGTGAGAACCGCCAAACCCAGAACGCAGCCGATCAACCACGCTGGGGATTTAAACATTCGCTTCCATTCAATCATGGCATTTCTCCAGAATTTTTCAATTTTGTCTGCGGGCCATGGACAGCACGCCGCAGTTCTTCCCACAGTGCGGCATCCCGGCCGCGAGACAGCCACATCCAACGTGGGGCCGCCCAACCCTCAATGAGTTCCCCAGATGGGGGATCAAAGCGCAAAAGCAAGACCTTTTGCCCATCCCATTGCACCACCAACTGACCTTCATAGACCTGGCCTTGCAATGTCTCCCAGCGCCAAGCCGCCCCATCCCACACCAGCCAGGCAGGAAGCACACGGGTATCTCGCTGCGCCCACACCACCCACACCACCAAAAACAGGGCCACAACCCCCTGGGCCCAGGGGGCGTCTTGGCTCCAGCACCATGCCCCCCAAATGCCAGCAGCCAACACAGTGATCACAAGATACAAGCCTTGCTGAAAAAAACAAGGCCCCAACGGGTAAGACACCGGTGGGGCTGTTCGCATGGGCAAAAAGCGCCCGTCAAATGCGTTGAAAGATCAACGTGCCATTGGTGCCACCAAACCCAAAATTGTTTTTCATGGCGATCTGAATCGACATGTCTCGCGCCGTGTTGGCGCAATAGTCCAAATCGCAGTCAGGGTCGGGGTTGTGCAAGTTGATCGTGGGCGGGATTTTTTGGTGGTGCAAGGCCAGCACCGTGAACACGCTTTCGATGCCCCCAGCACCGCCCAGCAAATGGCCGGTCATGGACTTGGTGGAACTGATGGCCACCTGGCGGGCGTGGTCCCCCAAGGCCGCTTTCACTGCTTGGGTTTCGTTGATGTCACCCAAAGGCGTGGACGTTCCGTGGGCATTGAGGTATTGAATTTGATCGGGGTTGATGCCCGCATTGCGCATCGCGTTGAGCATGGCGCGGCGTGGGCCGTCCATGTTGGGGGCAGTCATGTGGCCCGCGTCAGCGCTCATGCCAAATCCCGTGAGCTCTGCGTAGATGCGCGCGCCACGGGCTTTGGCGTGTTCGTAAGACTCCAACACCATGACGCCAGCCCCCTCGCCCAACACAAAACCATCGCGGTCACGGTCCCAAGGCCGCGAGGCCGTTTGGGGGTCGTCGTTGCGTGTGGACAAAGCGCGCATGGCGGCAAAGCCACCCACACCGAGCGGAGAGACCGTGGCTTCCGAGCCACCAGCGATCACGACATCGGCGTCGCCATACTCAATCAAGCGACCTGCTTCGCCAATGCTGTGCAGACCCGTGGTGCAAGCCGTGACCACGGCCAAGTTGGGGCCTTTGAAGCCACAACGGATGGACACATGGCCAGAGATCATGTTGATGATCGAAGCCGGCACAAAAAAGGGAGAGATGCGCCGCGCACCCCGGGCCACCAACTCGGCATGGGTGTTTTCGATCAGCGGCAAACCGCCAATGCCGGAGCCGATCACGCAACCGATGCGGGTGGCTTCCTCTTCGCCCAAGGCGTCGCCAGTGGGCAAGCCCGCGTCGGCCACGGCCTGCAAAGCCGCCACGATGCCAAAGTGGATGAAGCTGTCCATCCCCCGCGCTTCTTTCGGGCTGATGTAACTGTCCAGGTCCAGACCGCGCACCTCACCAGCGATCTTGCAAGCAAAACCTTCGGTGTCGAATTTGGAAATCAAACCAACGCCGGACTGGCCGGCGAGAAGGTTGGCCCAAGCCTGTGTGGGCGTGTTGCCCACAGGGGACACGCAACCCAAACCCGTGACGACGACGCGACGTCGGCTCATGCCATGCGCTCCAATTGATCAGGCTTTTTGGTGGGCCAATGCGTAATCAATGGCGTTTTGGACGGTGGTGATCTTCTCAGCGTCCTCATCGGGGATTTCGATGCCGAACTCGTCTTCCAATGCCATCACCAACTCCACGGTGTCCAGGGAGTCGGCACCCAGATCGGCCACAAAGGCTTTTTCGCTGGTGACCTGTGACTCTTCCACGCCAAGTTGTTCGGCAATGATTTTTTTGACGCGTGCTTCGATATCGCTCATATGTCCCTCAAAGGGTTGTGAAGAAGTCCGCGATTTTAGCCGTGCGGACACACCGGTTGTTTTCCTAGGGTTTGCCCTTTGTCAGGCCATGAACATTCCGCCGTTCACATGCAGTTCTTGACCTGTGACATAAGCCGCGTGGGGGCCAGCCAAATACAGCACGGCATGGGCCACATCCTCGGGCTTTCCAAGGTGACCCAAGGGAATTTGGGCCAGCAAAGCTTGTTGTTGTTCGGGCGGCAGACCGGCCGTCATGTCGGTGTCGATGAAGCCGGGTGCCACGCAATTGACCGTGATGTGGCGGCTGCCCAGTTCACGCGCCAAGGCGCGGGTCATGCCGGCCACACCCGCTTTGGCAGCGGCGTAGTTGGCTTGGCCGGGGTTACCTGAGGCGCCCACCACGCTGGTGATGTTGATGATGCGGCCATAGCGCTGCTTCATCATGGGTTTCATGACGGCGCGGCTCAAGCGAAACACCGCCTTGAGGTTGGTGTCGATGACCGCGTCCCAGTCATCGTCTTTCATGCGCATGGCCAAGGTGTCGCGGGTGATGCCGGCGTTGTTCACGAGCACATGCAAGGCGCCAGCGGTTTTCACCAAGCCATCGACCAAAGCTTGCACCTGCTCGGCGTCATTCACTTGCAAACAAGCGCCTTGGCAACCGGTAAACGCCGACAACTGCTCGCTGATGCGGGCCGCGCCTTCGGGCGTGGTGGCAGTGCCGGTGACGTGGAAACCGTGTTGCGCCAAGGTGAGCGCAATCGAGGCGCCAATGCCGCGTGAGGCACCGGTGACCAAGGCAATGTGAGGGGTGGTGTCGGGCGTGGTCATGGGGCTCAAGAAAGAAGGGCTTGCACCTGCGCCAAAGTGGCGGGGTCGTACAAAGGGGCGGCTTGCAAATTGGCGTCAATGCGCGGGGTCATGCCGGCCAGCACCTTGCCGGGGCCGCATTCCACCACATGGGTGACGCCGCGCTGCTGCATGGCGCGGATCACCTCAACCCAGCGCACCGGGCCAAAAGCTTGGCGGTACAGGGCGTCGCGGATGTCGTCGGCGCCAGAGGGGCTGGCCACATCGATGTTGTTGATGACCGGCACCGTGGGCGCTTGCAAGAGCACATCGGCCAAAGCCAGACGCAAACGCTCGGCGGCGGGCTTCATCAAGGCGCAGTGAAACGGCGCTGACACCGGCAAAGGCAAGGTGCGTTTGGCACCCGCGGCTTTGAGCAATTCGCAGGCTTTGTCCACACCGGCTTTGCTGCCGGAAATCACGGTTTGGCCGGGGTCGTTGAAATTGGCGGCTTGCACCACCTCGGCGCTGCCCGCGCCAAAGCTGTCTTGCGCTTCCTGGCAAATGGCGTTCACTTGATCGGAGGGCAAACCCAAGACCGCGGCCATGGCACCGGTGCCCACAGGCACCGCCTCTTGCATGGCTTGGGCCCGCAGCCGCACCAAAGGCACAGCCTGCGCCAATGTCAGCACGCCACTGGCCACCAGTGCCGAGTATTCGCCCAGCGAATGTCCAGCCATGAATGCCGGCGCAGCACCGCCCGCTTCGCGCCAGACGCGGTAGGCGGCGACCGCGGCGACCAGCATCACCGGTTGGGTGTTGGTGGTGAGGGCCAAATCTTCTTTGGGGCCGGCATGGATGAGTGCGCCCAGGTCTTGGCCCAGCGCGGCGCTGGCCTCGGCCAAGGTGTCACGCACCACAGGATGGTCGCCCCAAGCGTCAAGCATGCCCACCGACTGCGAACCTTGACCCGGAAATACAAAAGCAAATGTTGTCATATCAATAGCGCAAAAGTACCGAACCCCAAGCGAAGCCACCGCCCACACCTTCGAGCATGACCAACTGGCCGGGCTTCATCTGCCCTGAACGCACACCGGTGTCCAGCGCCAAGGGAATAGAGGCGGCGGAGGTGTTGCCGTGATCTGCCACCGTCAAAACGACTTTTTCCATGGGCAGTTTGAGTTTTTTAGCGGTGCTTTGGATGATGCGGATATTGGCTTGGTGCGGCACCAGCCAATCGAGGTCGGCATCGGTCAGCCCCGCTTTGTCCAGCACCGTGCGGGCCGTGGCCTCGAGCACGCCCACCGCCAGTTTGAACACGCCTTGGCCGTCCATTTTCAGCACCGGGTCGCCCAAGATTTGGCCGTTTTGCACATGACCGGGCACGCACAACAGGCCCACATGCTTGCCATCGGCGTGGATATCGGTGGCCAAAATGCCAGGGGTGTCCGAGGCTTCGAGCACCACCGCACCCGCGCCATCGCCAAACAACACGCAGGTGGTGCGGTCTTTGAAATCGAGCAAACGGGAAAACACCTCCGAGCCGACCACCAAAGCACGGCGGGCGTTGCCTGCGCGGATCATGGCGTCGGCCACGCTCATGGCGTAAATGAAACCGGCGCACACGGCTTGCACATCAAACGCCGGAGCGCCTGCGATGCCCGCCGCGTCAGCATCGAGCTGCGCCAACTTGTGCTGCAAGATGCACGCGGTCGAGGGGAACACCATGTCCGGCGTGGAGGTGGCCACGATGATGAGGTCGATGTCTTGAGGCCGCTTACCCGCGGCTTGCAAAGCGTTTTTGCAGGCCTCAAAGGCCAAGTCGCTGCTGTACACACCGTCAGCCACAAAATGACGCGCCCGAATGCCGGTGCGTTCGACGATCCACTCGTCCGAGCTTTCCACCCCATCGGCAGCCAGTTGGGCCACCAAATCGGCGTTGCTCAGGCGGCGTGGGGGCAGGTAGCTGCCGGTGCCGGTAATGCGGGAATAAACAGTCATGTCAAAGCATCAAGCGATGGTTTCGGCTGCCATGGCAGCGGCCAACAAGGGGGCTGCATGGGCCAAACGGCGCTCCACACGCGCCAGCAGTTGGTGATGGGCGGCATCATACGCACGGCTCAAGGCCACTTCAAAAGCCAAAGCGTCTGCGGAACCATGGCTTTTGAACACCAATCCGCGCAAACCGAGCAAAGCCGCGCCATTGTGACGCCGGTGGTCAACCAGATGTTTAAAGCCAGTTAGCGCAGGATAAGCAATTAAGCCAGCAATTTTCGTGAATATATTGACAGAAAAGCTCTTTTTTAGAAAACCGCCGACCATGCTGGCCAAACCTTCGCTGGCTTTCAGGGCGACGTTGCCCACAAAACCATCGCAGACCACGATATCGACCGTGCCGTGGAAAATATCGTCACCTTCGACATTACCGTAATAATTTAAATCGCCACTTTTAGCAGCAGATCGCAACAATTCGGCGGTTTTTCTGATGTTTTCACCACCTTTGATGTCTTCTTCGCCGATGTTGAGCAGGCCCACCGACGGGTTGTCGTCGTCTTTCAGCACCGACACCAGGGCCGCACCCATCAAAGCAAATTGCAATAAGTGCTGGGGACTACAGTCTACGTTGGCACCCATGTCCAGCATGGTGGTAGCACCTCCCTTGGCATTGGGGAACTGCCCTGCGATGGCGGGGCGGTCAATGCCCTCCATGGTTTTGAGCACATAGCGGGCAATGGCCATCAAGGCGCCGGTGTTGCCGGCAGAAACTGCCGCATCCGCTTTGCCGTCGCGTACCTGCTCGATGGCCACGCGCATGGAGGAATCTTTTTTGCGCCGCAAGGCAATTTCGAGGGGGTCTTCCATGGTCACCACCTCAGAGGCCGCCACCAAGGTGGCGCGGGGGTGCTGGAAATGCTGCAAGGCTTGGGGCAAGCCGACCAGCAGAAGATGGGCCTCAGGATGGCCGGTCAAAAAATGGCGGCAGGCTTCCAGAGTGACCGTCGGCCCGTGATCCCCACCCATGCAATCCACAGCCAAGGTGATCATGGCATCAATGCAGGCTGAGGGCCGTCAAAACGAAGGGGGTCAAATACAAAAGCCCGTGCGCTGTGGGGCGAGCGACGGGCTTTGGCGGATGAAAAAGATCAGGCTTCTGACTTGGCCTTGATCACCTGGCGGCCACGGTAGAAGCCGTTGGGGCTGATGTGGTGGCGCAGGTGGGTTTCACCGGTGGTGGGCTCGACCGCCAGGCCCGGAACGTTCAGGGCATTGTGCGAACGGTGCATGCCGCGCTTGGAAGGTGATTTTTTGTTTTGCTGGACAGCCATGATCGGCTCCTGATATCGGGTTGGTGAACTTCGCGACGCGGCATGTGCAAGCACTGAGCCTTGGCTGCGCGATCAAATCAATCCAAGATTGTATCTGATCTGCTGACCTTTGGCGGCAGGGTCAACTGCCGCTGGGCCAAGACTTGCGCAACTGGGCCAGCGCTGCAAAGGGATTGGGCTTGGCATCGGCGGCGTCAGTCTCAGTTGTTTGCAAATACTCACTTTGGCAATTTTCATGCTTTGGCAATATCGGCATGTCCATCAGCAGCTCGTCCTCGATCAGGTTCAAGCCGTCCAAGGGGGGGGTCAGTGGCAATAAATCTTCTTCACTGTCCTCGTCCTCAGCCATGGCCGTGGCTTCATCGGCCACAAATCGAAACTCGCGCTCCAGGCGGAAAACGTGGTTGACGGTCTGCAAACAGCGCACACAGGTCAAAGGCAGCTCGGCTTCCACCTGCAAGACCATCCAGGGCTGATCGCGGCCATCTGCACCTGGCTTGAGCAAACCCTGCAAATGCCAACGCACCGGTGATGCGGCTGGGCCTGAGCACGCCGATTGCAAACGCACCAAATCAGCCACCGGGTGCTCACCATCGAGCACCGTGCCCGATCGGGCCAGGGCCCAGATGTCTAGAGATTGGATGCGCTGTGGGTGGGCCATGAACCCAGTGTAAGAGAATCGGCGCATGCGTTCTCTCTCCGCCGCCGCCATGGACACCCCTTTGCCCCTGATTTTGGCCTCCACCTCTGCTTATCGGCGCGAGCTGTTGATCCGTTTGGGCCTGGCTTTTGAGGTGTGCTCCCCGGGGGTGGACGAAACCCCACTGCCCGGCGAACGTCCCGCTGATTTGGCCGTGCGCCTGGCCTTGGCCAAAGCCCAGGTCGTGGCCCAACAACACCCTGGCGCGGTGGTGATTGGCTCTGACCAAGTGGCCGACCTGCATGGCGAAGCTTTGGGCAAACCCGGCAATCACGCCAATGCAGTGAATCAACTGCGGCGGCAAAGCGGCGAATCGGTGGTGTTTCAAACAGCGGTGGCCGTGGTTTGCCTGGAGCGTCAATACGCCCAATGCGAGTTGGCCACCGTGAAGGTTCGCTTTCGCTCGATCAGCGAAGCCGAAATAGAGGCCTATCTGCGCGCCGAGCCGGCCTACGACTGCGCCGGTAGCGCCAAGAGCGAAGGTTTGGGCATCTCTTTGCTGGAGCGCATCGACAGCGACGACCCCACCAGCTTGATTGGCCTGCCCCTGATGCGCACCTGTGCATTGCTGCGGGGCGTGGGGATCCGGGTGCCCACATGACCACCCCAGGCCGGCTGTTGCTGGTGCCCGCACCACTTGATTTTGGCTGTGACAGCACAACGCCGTTGCAAGACGTTTTGCCCCAGGGGACTTTGGTGGCCGCCGCTCAACTCGGGCATTGGGTGTGCGAAAACGCCAAAAGCGCTCGCGCCTATCTCAAACGCATTGACGCTCTGGTGCCTCTGACCAAGCCCCTGCAGCAACTCGACATCCAAGAGCTGCCCCATGCGGTGCATAAAAAGGGCGATCACCGTGGTGAGTTTGACGCGCGCACCCTGCTCGCGCCAGCGCTGGCCGGTCAAGACATGGGCTTGCTCAGCGAAGCCGGGATGCCCGCCATCGCTGACCCGGGCAGTTCACTGGTTCGCGCCGCGCATGATCTGGGGGTGGCGGTGGTGCCCCTGGTGGGCCCTGTTTCCTTGCTGCTGGCCTTGGCCGCGAGTGGGCTCAATGGTCAGAATTTCGCTTTTGTCGGCTATTTGCCCCAAGACGCCAGTGAGCGCCAGGCGCGCTTGCGCCAACTGGAAAACACCGCCCTCAGCAGCGGTCAAAGCCAAATCTTCATTGAAACGCCTTATCGCAACCCCGCCATTTGGCAAGCCCTGATGACCCACCTGAAGGCCCAAACGCGGGTTTGCATGGCCAGTGGCTTGACCTTGTCCAATGCCGCGGTTGAATGCCATGCCGTGCAGACATGGCGTCAAAAAAACCGCACCCCTCCCAAGGACGTGCCAACGGTTTTTGCGATCGGGGTTTGAAAGACTTAGCGCACGCTGGGCAAGCTCGAGCGCATCACCCGGCCCATGCCCTCACCCACCGACGCGCCAAAACGCTTGGCCAAGCGCTCGGCCACGTTATCGCGCTGGGTGTAATCGACCAAGTCTTCGGCTTTGACGATGTCTCGGGCCACATAGTCCAGGCTGCCCAAACCATCGGCCAACCCCAGCTCCACCGCCCGCTGACCGTTCCAAAACAAACCGCTGAAAAGTTCTGG
>JBEDFU010000055.1:0-4198 GCA_041174965.1 Pseudomonadota bacterium
GTGAAAGAGTGGTTCAGCGTTCGCACCAACCCCGATGGCTCCACCAGCGAGGGCTTGGGCGACTGGGACATCAGCCGCGATGCGCCCTACTTTGGCATCGAAATTCCCGACGCACCGGGCAAGTACTTTTATGTGTGGCTGGATGCTCCCATTGGCTATTTGGCGTCGCTGAAAAACTGGTTCGACAAAGGTGGCCCCAAGGCTCAGCACGGTGAGACGCGCAGCTTTGACGAGTACATGGCCGCTGAGGACACTGAGCAATACCACTTCATCGGCAAAGACATCGTCACTTTTCACACGCTGTTTTGGCCAGCCATGTTGAAGTTCAGCGGCCGCAAAGTGCCGAACAAAGTGTTTGTGCACGGCTTCTTGACCGTCAACAACGGCGAGAAGATGAGCAAGAGCCGCGGCACCGGTTTGAACCCCTTGAAGTACCTGGAGCTCGGCATGAACCCCGAGTGGCTGCGCTACTACTTGGCCGCCAAACTCAATGGCCGCAACGAAGACATCGACTTCAACGCCGAGGACTTCATGGCGCGGGTCAACTCGGACTTGGTGGGCAAGTACATCAACATCGCCTCCCGCGCGGCGGGTTTCATTGCGAAACGCTTTGGCGGCCAATTGGGTGCGGTGAGTGTGGATGGCGAAGCGCTTCTGGCACAACTGCATGCGGGACTGCCCGCCATCGAAGCCCTGTACGACGCCCGTGACTACGCCAAAGCCTTGCGCGACACCATGGCCTTGGCCGACCGGGTGAACGAATACGTGGACGCCAACAAGCCTTGGGAGCTGGCCAAACTGGAAGGCCAAGACGCCCGCTTGCAAGATGTGTGCAGCACCTGTATCGAGGCCTTTCGTTTGCTCAGCCTGGCTTTGAAACCCGTGCTGCCCGCCTTGGCTGCCAACGTGGAAGCCTTTTTGCAGATTGCGCCTTTGCAATTTGCGCAGCGCGACCAACGCATGGGTGCTGGCCACACCATTGGCAACTACCAACACCTGATGCAACGGGTGGACCCCAAGATGCTGGAGGCTTTGTTTGAGCCGCCGCCTGATGCGGCGGGGTCAGCGCCCGAGTTGTCCTCCGGAAAATCGGAATCTGACCCCAATTTATCTGTCCCCGGCGGCGAGCCCATCGCCGAGACCATCTCCATCGACGACTTTGCCAAGATCGATTTGCGCATCGCCTTGATCGTCAACTGCGAAGCGGTGGAAGGCAGCACCAAGCTCTTGCGCTTGACGCTGGACGTGGGCGAAGGCCGCCATCGCAATGTCTTCAGCGGCATCGCCAGCATGTACCAGCCTTCTGACTTGGTGGGCAAGCTCACCGTGATGGTGGCCAACCTAGCCCCCCGCAAAATGAAATTCGGTATCTCCGAGGGCATGGTGCTGGCCGCCAGCCATGCCGATGAAAAAGCCCAACCCGGCATCCATGTGTTGCACCCATGGCCAGGTGCGACGCCGGGCATGCGCATCCACTGACGCCAACACGGACTTGCACCGCGCCAGTGCCCGACCGCGCCACAGGCAGCCTGGTTGAGCAGCCACCCTGTTGATGCGGTCGCAGGCTTGGGCCCCAACCATTCAGCGCAGCCTTAATCTGGGTCAAATAGCAGGCCACCGCACAGGTATATAGTGGTTTGATGTTTTTCAGACCCAAGCTTTTAGACGCCCTTCAAGGCTACAGTACGGCGCGTTTTTTCAAAGACGTGGGCGCAGGCTTGACCGTGGGCGTGGTGGCTTTGCCCCTGGCGATGGCCTTTGCCATTGCCTCCGGTTTGAGCCCGCAAGCGGGTTTGTTCACCGCCATCATTGCGGGCTTTTTGATTTCTTTATTGGGCGGCAGTCGGGTGCAGATAGGCGGGCCGGCGGGTGCCTTCATCGTCATCGTGTACGGGATTGTGGAGCGCCATGGCGTGGCCAACCTGATCTTGGCCACCGCCATGTCGGGCGTGCTGCTTTTTACCATGGGCCTGCTCAAGCTGGGCAACCTGATCCGATTCATCCCTGTGGCCGTGGTGATTGGTTTCACCAACGGCATTGCGGTCTTGGTGGCGCTGTCGCAAATCAAAGATTTTTTGGGGCTGAATGTGCCCAACATGCCGGCCGATTTTTGGGGCATTTTGCAAACCCTGGGCCAACACGTGGGCGATTTCAACCCCTGGGCTTTGGGCATGGCCAGCGCTGGCGTGCTGGTGTTGTTGGCCTGGCAAGCGGGGGGGCGGCGCCTGGTCCACGCGCCTTCGCCGTGGGTGCGTGGCGTGGCCAGTTTGCCCGGCTCCATCGTGGTGCTGGTGTTGGCCACGGCACTCACCGCCTGGTGGGGCTTGCCATTGGAGACCATTGGCAGCCGCTTTGGTGGCATTCCCTCCAACCTGCCCAGCTGGGTGTGGCCCGAGTTCAGCTGGGCCAGCGCCCAAGCCTTGGTCATGCCCACCCTCACCCTGGCTTTGCTCGGGGCGATTGAATCGCTGTTGTGCGCCCGCGTGGCCGACGGCGTGATTGGCGACCGCCACAACCCCAACCAAGAGCTGATGGCCCAAGGCGTGGCCAATTTTGTCACCCCATTTTTCGGGGGCATGCCTGCCACCGGCACCATCGCCCGCACCGTGACCAACGCCAAAAGTGGTGCCACCAGCCCAGTGGCGGGCATGGTGCACGCCTTGACTTTGTTGGTGGTGATTGGTGTGGCCGCCCCTCTGGCATACCACGTGCCCTTGGCCGCTTTGTCGGCCATTTTGATGTTTGTGGCCTGGAACATGGGCGATTGGCGCGCCTTCGGCCAGTTGCGGCAATTTCGCCTGCCCTACCGCGTGACCTTGCTGGCGGTGTTTGTGCTGACCGTCGTGCTGGACCTGACGGTGGCGGTGGAAGTGGGTTTGTTTGCCGCTGGCCTGACCTTCGTTTACCGCATTTCCAGCCTGACCCGGGCCGAGGCCGTGCTCATTCCGCCAAGTTTGGCCTACCAAGAATCGCAAGTGCGCGCTCACAGGCTGCATGGGGCATTGTTTTTTGGGGCGGTGCGATTGATCGAAGCCATGGAAGACGATTTGCCCAGTCACGCCCTGGTGCTGGACTTGAAAAACCTGATCTACATGGACTCTTCTGGGGCCGATGCCATGCTGGCCCTGGCGCGCTTGTGCACCGCCAAAGGCGTGCACCTGGTGCTGTGCGGCTTGGACCACCAGCCCATGGACATGGCGCGCCGTTGTGGCTTGGTCAATTTGCTGGGCACTGGCTCACTGGCCCCCGATTTGGCCACCGGGCTGGCCCAAGCGCAGCCTGTGACCCTGGCCTGAAGCCATACGACCACTCTGGCCTTCAAAGCACCCATCGCCCCGTATCCCGCCAAATGGTGTCCCGCGATCACCTTTGGGGTGGTCTCAGGCGGTCGGTAAAATGCCCCGAAAGGATTTCCCCATGTCGATTTTTCGCCGCCCAGATTACCAGTCGGATGTGACTCAGTTCATCACCCAGCTCAAGGCCGACAAGCCCAACTTGGAGGCCGAGCAACGCCAAGGCCGCGCCCTGCTGTGGGACAAAACCATTGACCGCCAAACCTCGGCCGAATTCGCCGCCGCACGGGTGGCTCAAAAGCCTTACGTCTATCACCCGCAAGCGTGAGCGCCAATGCCACACCTGGCCCGGCAGGCACGGACTTGCTGGGCGACCCGCCCCAAGCCAGCGCCGCCAACGGCTTTGATTTGAGCTCTGAGCACGCCCCTTCATTGGCGGCCATGCCCCAAGTGGTGGACCACATTGCCGTGGCCCGCTTGTATGGCGAGCCCTTGTTCAAGCTGCCCACCGACTTATATATACCGCCCGATGCCTTAGAGGTGTTTTTGGAGGCCTTTGAGGGGCCGTTGGACTTGCTGCTGTATTTGATCCGCAAGCAAAACTTCAACATTTTGGACATCCCCATGGCGGCCCTGACCCGCCAGTACCTGAGCTATGTGGACGAGATCCGCACCCACAACCTGGAGTTGGCGGCCGAGTACTTGCTGATGGCGGCCATGCTGATCGAGATCAAGTCGCGCATGCTGCTGCCCCCCAAAAAGGTGGCCGAGGGCGAAGAAGCCGAAGACCCGCGTGCCGAGTTGGTGCGCCGCTTGCTGGAATACGAGCAAATGAAGCTGGCCGCCGCCCGCCTCAACGAAATGCCCCAGTTTGGCCGCGACTTTTTGCGCGCCCAGGTGTACAT
>JBEDFU010000056.1:0-2970 GCA_041174965.1 Pseudomonadota bacterium
CCCGATTGGGCCACCATCAAACCCATGTTGGCCATGGGCCTGCCCAATGGCTTGTCGTTGTTGGTCGAAGTGTCTTCATTTGCTTTCATGGCTTTGTTCATCGCCCGCATGGGCAACTTGCCCTTGGCCGCCCACCAAATTGCCTCCAATGTGGCCACCTTGCTCTACATGGTGCCCTTGTCTTTGTCCATTGCCACCAGCGCCCGGGTCAGTTATTGGATCGGGGCCAACCAAACCCATCGTGCGTTTGAGGTTCAAAGGCTGGGCATTGGGCTGGTGGCCGGGTGTGCACTGGCGCTGGGATTGCTGGTCTGGCTGTGTCGCCACCCCTTGGCCGCGGTTTACAGCCAAGAAACCGAGGTGGCCTTACTGGCCAGCCAATTGTTGGCTTGGTTGGCGCTGTTCCACTTGGGAGACGCGATGCAAGCGCTGGGCATGTTTTTGCTGCGCTGTCACAAGGTCACACTCATGCCCTTGTTGGTTTATGCCCTGATGCTTTGGGGTTTGGGCTTGGGCGGCGGCCAATGGATCGCCTACCACGGCACACCGTGGTCATCGGCCTTGCAACACCCCGTCGCTTTTTGGATCAGCAGCAGCTTGGCGCTGGCACTGACGTCAATGATTTTCTTGTGGCTGCTGGGCCAGGTCAGCCGGCATGGGCCAAGGCACTGAGGCCGCGCAGGCGTGCCGCAGGAAAGGCCAACTCGAACCGTGAACCCACGCCCAGTTGGCTGTCAATGCGCAATTCGCCGCCATGGCGTTGCATCACATGCTTGACGATGGACAAGCCCAAGCCCGTGCCCCCCAGGTCTCGCGAGCGGCTGCTGTCCACCCGATAAAAGCGCTCTGTCAAGCGTGACAAATGTTCTGGCGCAATGCCTGGGCCAGAGTCTTGCACCGCTAAGCAAAAGAACCCGGCTTGATCGATGTGTGCCGTTGCGCAAACCCGTCCACCAGCCGGGGTGTAGCGCACGGCATTGCTGAGCAAATTGGACCAAGCGCTTTGAATTTCTGAGGGCACGCCCACCAATTCGACGTCGATCAACTCTGGCGGAAAGTTGAAATCCAATTGTTGTGCCGGTGACGGCATCAACACAGCCGAGAGTGCGCGAACCTCTTGCTGCGCTTGGTCCCACATGGGCTTGAGCCCCACCGATTGATCCACGCCGGGCAAAGGACTGCCCTCCAAGCGGGACAAGATCAGCAAATCTTCCACCAGGCCCTTCATGCGTTGCGAATGGCCGGCCATCAAATCCAAATAACGCTTGGTCTCGTGGGGCTCCAAGGTCAAAGACTGCATGGTTTCGACAAACCCCGCAATGACCGTCAAAGGGGTGCGGATTTCATGCGACACATTGGCGACAAAATCGCGCCGCATGGCCTCGGCCTGCTCCAAAGCCGTGATGTCGCGGGTCAACATGAGTTTTCGGCCATCGCCATAAGGGTGCAAGCGCACAGCGATGCGCACCGGCCTTTGCGGCTTGTCATCGCGCCCGGCTATCACCACATCGTGGCTGTAGTCGGCTTGGGCTTGGTAATTTAAGAAATCGGGGCTGCGCAACAAATTGGTCAGCACCTGCAAGTGATCACGCACCACATCAATGCCCAAATGCTGAGCGGCGGTTTGATTGGCCCACTCGATTTTTCCTTCTTCATCAAGCAACAACACCCCATTGGGCGAGGCTTGTATGGCGGCCAAAAAATCATTCAAACGCTGATCGCTCAAGACCATGTTCCGAGTGCTATCACGGCGCATGCGCCAGACGCGATCGGTGACCTCACCCCACAAACCCCAGGTGAAGGGCACCGGTTCTTGGCCGGATCTTTGCAGCCAATGTAAAAAACGCTGGCCGCGCCAGGCGTCAATGGCCCACCAGACAAACGCAAAAAGCGTCAGCCCCCAAAAGGCACCTGCCCAACCCTGCCCGATCGCACCAGCCAACGCCCCGGCAAACAGAAAGGCCGCAAATGAAATAAATCGACCCAGCACAGATCTGCTTCAGTGGGTGGGGGTGGAAGGCGTGACCACACCGCTGCCGGTGGCCACGGTCAAACGATATCCAGCACCGCGCACGGTCTCGACCATCACCCCCGCTGGGCCCAGGGCCTCGCGCAAACGTTTGATGTGCACATCCACCGTGCGCTCCTCAATGAACACATGGTCGCCCCACACCTTGTCGAGCAACTGGCCACGGCTGTGCACCCGCTCAGCATGGTGCATCAAGAAACTCAACAGCTTGAACTCGGTGGGACCCAATTTCAAAGCCTGGTCATGAAAACTCACACGGTGGGTGGATCCATCCAGCACCAAGTCACCCACTTGCACCCGCTCCGTGGTTTGTTCCGGTGAGCGGCGGCGCAACACAGCGCGTATGCGCGCCACCAACTCCTGGGTGGAAAATGGTTTGGTGATGTAATCGTCCGCACCAGAATTGAGGCCAGAGACTTTGTCAGGCTCGTCACCGCGTGCCGTCAACATGATGATGGGTACCGCTTTGGTGCGTGGGTCAGAGCGCCACTTTTTCGCCAAAGCCAAGCCCGATTGCCCGGGCAACATCCAATCCAACAAAATGGCATCGGGCAACACGGCGTCGATTTCGCGTTGGGCCGCGTCCCCATCAACGGCCCATACGGGCGCAAAACCATTGTGTTTGAGATTGACCGAGATCAACTCAGCGATCGAAGATTCATCCTCCACGATCAATACTTTGGGCAAACGCATGATCAGCGCACCACCGATTCCACCTCGGCCAAAGAGGTGTGGCGCACATCGGCGCCCTTGACGATGTAGATGATGAACTCGGCAATGTTCTTCGCATGATCGCCAATGCGCTCAATGGCTTTGGCCAAGAACAGCAAGTCCAGACTCGGAGAGATGGTGCGTGGGTCTTCCATCATGTAGGTGATGAGCTTGCGCACAAAACCATCAAACTCTTGGTCGATCAAATCGTCTTCTTTCAAAATCACCAA
>JBEDFU010000057.1:0-4914 GCA_041174965.1 Pseudomonadota bacterium
CGCGCCGCTGCATCACGTATTTGCGCACCGCCAGGCCAGCACCCTGTTGCTGCTCGTAGCGCAGCAAGGGCAGATGGGCGTCAAACAAGTCATGGGCTTGATCGCGCTGTCCCGCTTGAGACAAACGCACCACGTCGCACAGCATGTCGGGAAAGCAATAGCCGGTGTTGGCCCCATCGGCACCGCGCGACATTTCAAAGTCCAGAAACAAGCCGCCATTGCCGCACAAGATGGCGATGTGGCGCATGCTTTTGTCCGCTTCAAAACGGCGCAAGGTGCTGATTTTTTCCAGCCCCGGCCAGTCTTCGTGCTTGAGCATCACGATCGAAGGAATTTCTTGCACCATGGTGCGGATCACGCTGGGGCTCATTTGCACCGCAAACGACAGCGGGTAGTCTTGCACCACGATGGGCACATCCGGGCCCAAGGCATCGGCCGCTTGGCGGTAATAGTTTATCACTTGGTCGTCGGTGCGCAAGGTGTTGGGTGGGCCAATCATCACGGCGGCGGCACCGGCCGCCATCACCTCTTGGGTCAGCGCATGCATGGAGGCAAAGCCCGGCGAAGACACGCCCACTATCACCGGCAAGCTGGGTGCACGGCGGATCATTTGGGTGGTGATGGCCACGCTCTCGCTGTGCGACAACTTGGGTGCTTCGCCCATTTGCCCGAGCACCGTCACGCCAGTGGCGCCACAGGCCACATAAAAATCGGTCAGCCGGTCCATCGACGCCGTGTCAATGCGGCCATCAGGGTGAAAGGCGGTGGGGGCGATCGGAAAAACGCCTTGGGCGGCAGGGGTCAACAACATGGAGGCTCCATCAAACAGGTCTGTAAATCAGTATAGCCACAGCCCCACGGTGCCTTTCTGTGGGCGGGTGGGCAGATAAGATGTATCCAGGAGAAACGCAAAATGCTCAAAACCCACGGACGCTACGACTACTCGGCCATTTCGCGCCGCCCCGATTACAGCTGGCCTGGCGGCAAACGCCTGGCGGTGCACATTGCCTTGAATGTGGAGCACTTTGCCTTTGGCGAAGGCCTGGGCAACGACTACGCGGTGCCACACCCTCAGCCCAATACCCGCAGCTTTGCCTGGCGCGACTACGGCAACCGGGTCGGGGCGTGGCGTTTGCTGGAGTTGGCCGACGCCTACCAACTGCCCTTGGGCCTCCTCACCAACACCGAGTTGTACGACTACTGCCCCGAGATGGTCCAGGCTTTCAGTGCGCGTGGCGACGAGATTGTGGGCCACGGCCGCACCAACAGCGAGCGACAAGCCGACATGACCTTCGACCAAGAGCGCGCCTGCATCCAAGAGGCGTCACAAAAAATATTCGACCACGAAGGCGCGCGCCCCAAAGGTTGGTTGGCGCCCTATATTTCGCAATCCGTTGACTCCTTGGACCTGCTCAAAGAGGCCGGGTTTCGTTACATGATGGATTGGTCGCTGGACGACCAACCGGTGTGGTTTCGCACCCAGCATGGGCCGATTTTGTCGGTGCCCTATGCCCACGACTTGAACGACTCGTTGGAATGCGTGTCACGGCGCACCCCGTCGCAATTGTTTTGCGACAGCTTGATCGATCAATTTGACGAAATGCTGCACGAGTCCGAGCGCCGCCCCTTGGTGATGCCCATCGTGCTGCACAGCTTCATCATGGGCCAACCTTACCGCGTGCGCCAATTGCGCCGGGTGATTGAGCACATCTTGAAGCACCGCGATCAGATTTGGCTCACCCGCCCCGGCGATATTTGCACCCACATCGAGTCTTTGCCCGCCGGCACCGTGCCGGGCGCGCCATGAGCGGCGCCCAGCGCGGCGACGCCTCCGCCGCCCACCTGGGTGCGGCCGAAGCCGCGCGGCGCATCGCCCGGGGTGAGCTGAGCGCCCAGGCCTTGGCCGAGGCTTGTGTGGCCCGCGCCACGGCGCGAGAGCCGCAGCTGCACGCCTGGGCCCACTTGTCGCCAGACGCGGTGATCGCCCAAGCGCGTGAGTTGGATACCCAAACCACGCCCAAAGGTGTGTTGCACGGGGTGCCGGTGGCGGTCAAAGACATCTTGGACACCGCCGACCTGCCCAGCCGCTATGGCTCGCCGATTTATGCCGAGCACCAACCGCTGGCCGATGCCGCGTGTGTGGCCCTGACCCGCGCCGCAGGTGGCCTGGTGATGGGCAAAACCCACACCACCGAGTTTGCCAACATCCACCCAACCATCACGGTCAACCCACACCGCGCGGGCCACACGCCGGGCGGGTCTTCCAGCGGGTCGGCCGCTGCTGTGGCCGACTTTCAAGTGCCTTTGGCCTTTGCCACCCAAACCGCAGGATCGACCATTCGCCCCGCCGCATTTTGTGGCGTGGTGGGCTACAAGCCCAGCTTCAACCGCATCAACCGCGCCGGGTTGAAGTTCTCATCCGAGTCGCTCGACACCATTGGCTTGTTGGCGCGCCATGTGGAAGATGTGGCTTTGTGGGCCCAGGCCTTGATCGGCCAAGCCCCTGCCACCGTGCCGGCTGCGCCACTGCGCGTGGGTTTGCACCGCACGGCTTTGTGGGGCCAGGCCAGCGACAGCGCCCAGCAGGCCTTGCTGGACGCTGCCCAGCGTTTGCAAGCGGCTGGGGCCAGCGTCAGCGATGTCTCCTTGGCGGGCGACTTCACCACCTTGTACGACGCCCAAGGCGTGGTCATGCGCTATGAGGCCGCCCGCGCCACTTCCTGGGAAATGGCACACCGGCGCAGCCAATTGAGCCGTGATTTGTGGCTGCGCTTGGAGCAGGGCATGGCCACACCACACAGCCAATACCTGGCGGCACAGGCCTTGACCCGCCATTGCAGCGCCCAGCTGGAGGCCACCTGGCAACACTGCGATGTGCTGCTCAGTTTGAGCGCGCCGGGCGAAGCCCCTGAGGGTTTGCACAGCACCGGCGACTCGGTGTTCAACCGCAATTGGACTTTGCTCGGTTTGCCCTGTGTGCACCTGCCCACGGCGGCGGGACCGCAAGGCTTGCCTTTGGGGGTGACGTTGATTGGGCCGCTGGGCGGCGACGTGGCCTTGTTGGGTGCCGCCCTGTGGGCTGAGTCGGTGTTGGTGCCGCACTACCCCCTGCGCGATCACCTGCGCTGAAAGCGCAGGCAGGTCACAACCGGCCTTGGCTTCGGATGGCGGCCAAGTACTCGGGGCTGCCCTCGGCGACAAACTGGTCGCGGGTGGTGACATAGCGGTCGGCATACAAGCGGCCCACCGGGAAATAGCGGTCCATGTTGACGCGCAAGGTCTGCGGGTCAAACACCCCTTCATGGCTGTGCAGCCACACCACTTGGCCAATGATGAGTTGGCGCAGCGGGCTGATGTCGATGGTTTGGTACAACTTGCACTCGAGCGCCACCGGCGACTCGGCGATGCGCGGCGCCGCCACCGCGCGCGAAGGCAGGGTGGTGAAGCCCACGGCGGCGGCCTCGCTCTCGTCTCTGGGAAAGTCGCGCGAACACGCGTGCATGCGCTCGGCCGTGGCCTCGTCCACCAGGTTGACCACAAACTCGCGCTGCAAGGCGATGTTGTGTGCCGTGTCTTTGGCCGCGCCGCCGGGCTTGCGCTCGATGCTCAAAATCAAAATCGGCGGGTCGTCGCCCATCAGGTTGAAAAAGCTGAATGGCGCGGCATTCACCACGCCCGCTTCGTTCAAACTGGTGACCAAGGCGATGGGGCGCGGCACCACCACACTGACCAGCAGCTTGTAGCACTGGCTCGGGGCCATGCTGGAGAAGTCAAATTCCATCGGCGGGCTTTCGGTTCAGGGCAATTGCGCGGCTTGCTCGAGTTGCCACAGTTGTTGCAGCAAGGCGCGGGCCTTGGCGTCGCCAATCACCGGCGCGGCCAGCTCGATGAATTTGCCGTCCAAATCGGCATCGGTCAGCGGGTCTTCGGGGTCACCCTTGCGGTTGGGCTGAAAGAACACATCCTCGCGCCCATCGCGCGTGACCAAGCGCACCCGCGCCGCGCGTTGCCCAGGAAAGCCCGCGTCGATTTGCGCGTCCGCGCGCAGGCTCAAGCGCTGCATCAAGCCGCGCACTTGCGCGTCGGCCAAGCGCTCGGGGGTGAAGGCGGCCAAGCGCACGCTGCCATGCACCAAGGCGCTGGCCACCACAAACGGCAAGCTAAAGCGCGCTTCGGCGGCGGTTTGTGGGTTGGGGTTGCCCGCCACATCCAGCGCGGGTTGATAGGTTTCGATGTGCACCTCGGCCAAATCTTCGGCGGCAACCCCCATGCGCTGTTGCAAGGCCAGCGCGCCGTCAATGGCGGCAAAGGTGTGGCCACAGCAGGCGTGGTTCTTAAAGGTCATGTGTTGGATGTTGAACACCTGTCCCAAGTCGCCCAGCATGGGCAACCAGTTGGGCCCACTGCCCATGGCCACGCCCATGCCGGCCTCGCCCTCCAAAATGTCCAAAGAGCCGGTCACACCGGCGCGGGCGGCTTGCGCGGCCAACACCCCGGCCTCGGCGGCGCGTCCCGCGTGCAAGGGCTTGGACATCGAGTCCATGCGAAAGGCTTGTTGCAAACCGGCGGCAAAGGTGCCCACGGTGGCCATCGCGTGGGCATAGGCGTTGGGGGGCAAACGGTACAAGTTGGCGGCCGCAGCGGCCGCGCCAAAGCTGCCCACGGTGCCGGTGTTGTGCCAATGTTTGTAGTGGGCGCGGCCCAAGGTGGCACCAATGCGGGTGGAAATTTCGTAGCCCGCCACCACTGCGCGCAGCAAGTCCAGGCCTGAAGCATTGATCTCTTGGGCCACCGCCCAAGCCGCGGCAATGGTGGGCGCACCTGGGTGGTAAATGGCTTCGCGGTAAATGTCATCAAACTCCACCGTGTGGGCGGCGGTGCCATTGATCAAGGCAGCGGTGCGGGTGGAGGCGG
>JBEDFU010000058.1:0-8281 GCA_041174965.1 Pseudomonadota bacterium
GCATCCAATTGGGCCTGGTCAGACTGCACCGTGCCTTGCAACTGGCGCACCAGGGCCTGTTGCGACTCCACTTGCTGGCGTGCAATCGCGTCTTTTTCCAACAGACCTTGGTAGCGTTGCAAATCGAGTTGCGCATTGCGCAGTTGCGCCACATCGCGCGCCAGTTGGCCTTCGGCTTGGGCCAATTGGGCCTGGGCATTGCGGTCATCGATCTCGGCCAGCACATCGCCTGCGCGCACCATTTGCCCTTCAGAAAAACGCAGGGCTTTGAGTTCGCCATCGATCTTGGCGCGCACCACCGCGGTGTTCAAGGCCGTCAAGGTGCCAATGGCCTGGATGGTTTGGCGCACGTCCATGCGCTGCACCTCGGCCGCGCTGACGGCTTGGTTGCGCCCACCGCCAAAGCGCCCACCCTTGGCGCTGCCCCCTTTGCCCTCGCCCTTGGCCTCACCCGCCATGTCGGCGGCCATGGGACGCCCATAAAAGTACCAAGTCCCGGCACCGGCCAAGGCCAGCGCGAGCACGGCCATAGCCACATAACGCCCCGTTTTTCGGGCGCGGCGCTGGGGTGACAAGGGGGACAAAGGCATGGGGGACAACAGGGGTGAAATGTGCTCGATGTTAACCACTGGGCATGAAAGCCATGGCCCCAGGTGGCAGACCCCGTGGGGGGTGCAGGGAATGGGTCAAAGCAGCCGGGACACCCCAGCGGCCAACAAGCTGAGCACCAGCGTGGTGGTGATGGGCAGGAACCAGTCGCGTCCAAAAAGGCGAAACTGAAGGTCGCCTGGCAAGCGACCAAAACCGATTTTGCGCAACCACGGCATCAGGCCATTGAACAAAATCAGCGCCAAAAAAACCACCAGCAACCAGCGCCACATCAGGTCACCCCCGGGGTGTGGGCCGACTTGCAGCCGGTGGTTGGTCCTGGCGCCCAGGAGGATGCGCGATGCACACCTGTTTCAAAGGGCATGGGTGCGGTCTCCGTGTTCAAAGCCCATGGGGTTCCACGGCGGGCCACTGCCCAGCACCAGCACCTTGAACAACTCGCCCATTTCGTGCTCATGGATCAAGGTCAAAGCGGTGTGGCGCTGCGCGATGGGCAAGCCCTCGAGCAAAGGCAAGATGCCACAGTTGAGCAAGTAATTGGCTTGCGAGGTGTAACCCAACACCTGCAAGCCCGCATCCTGGGCGGCCAAGGCCAAGCCGGTGAAATTGACATGGGCGGTGATGTCTTTGAGACCCACATCGGCCAGCGGATCGCTGTCGGCGCGGTGGGCGCGGTGGCACATCACGGTGCCCATGTGGCGCTGCGGGTGGTAGTACTCGCTTTCAGGGAAACCATAGTCCAGCAACATCACCACCCCAGGCCGCGGGCTGCGCTGCAAGCGCTCGGCCAAACTGCGCACAAAGGCCTCGGCCTGGGGATGGACCTCGGTGAGGTAGTCGTGCTCACCTTCGATATCCACTGGCGGGCGGGCACTGCTGGGGCGGTCTTGCCAAGCCCAAGCGCGCTCAGCGCCGGGCGCTGCGGCCACCACGCCGCGCTCATGCCATTGGCCTTGGCGGCGCTGCAACAACTGAACTGGCATGGCGTCCATGACCTCGTTGCCCAGCACCACGCCGTCGATCGCTTCGGGCCATTCGCTCAACCACTGCACTTGGTGGGCGTGGTCACGCAAGGTCGCTTGTTGGCGCTCGCGCAAGGCGCCCGACAGCTCGATGATGGTGTAGCGTTTCACGGCGTCGCCCAAACCCGCCAGCAGTTGCAGCGCTAAATCCCCGGTACCGGCGCCAAACTCCCAAATGCAGTCGGTGCCGGTGTGTTCCAAGGCTTGGCGCACCGGATAGACCAGGGTGCGGCCAAACCACGGGCCCAAAGTGGGGGCGGTGACAAAGTCGCTTTGCGCCGGGTCTTGCCCAATGAAGCGGTCTTGTCGGCTGTAGTAGCCCAGGCCAGGGGCATACAAGGCCAGGGCCATGAAACGGTCAAAGCCCAACCAGCCGCCGGCACTGGCCATGGCACGCTCAATCAAGCGCTGCAGCGGCGGGGCAGAAGGTGGAGAAAAAGGCGGTACATTCATGGCCTCTTCATCCTACCTTGTTGCCACTGTCTCGCAGGGGCCAACGTTTTTTCACATGCACGATTGGGTTTTGGTCACCGGTGCGGCCCACCGACTGGGTCGTGAAATCGCCCTGGCTTTTGCGCGCAGCGGCTGGAGCGTGGTGTGCCATTACCAACGCTCTGAATCGGCCGCCCATGCGCTGGTGGGCGAATTGCAAAGCTTGGGCGTGTCGGCGGCGGCGGTGGGGGGTGGGCTCGATACCGGCGAGGCGGTGGCCCAGGTTTTTGAACAAGCGCAAGCCCATGCCGGGCCAGGCTTGCGCTGCATTGTCAACAACGCCTCCTTGTTTGAGCCCGACAGCGGGCACGACTTCAGCGACGATTTGGCGCTGCAACAGCTGCGGGTGAACCTGCTCGCGCCCATGCACATGGGCCAGCACTTGGCCCGATTGCATGCCCACAGCCCAGCGGGGCAGGCCAGCGTGGTGCATGTGCTGGACCAAAAGGTGTTCAACCTCAACCCCGATTATTTTTCCTACACCTTGTCCAAGCTGGGCTTGGAGCGCGCCGTGCGTTTGCAAGCCCAAAGCCTGGCCCCGCAAATTCGGGTGAATGCCGTGGCCCCCGGCTTGATGTACCTGAGTGGGCCGCAGACCCAGGCCAACTTCGACATGGCGGCCCAGGTGAATTTGCTGCGCCGACCGATCGACCCCAAAGACGTGGCGCAAGCAGCGGTGTTTTTGGCCCAAACCGCATCCATCACCGGCACCTGCATCCAAGTCGACAACGGCCAGCATTTGGTGCCACTGGCGCGCGATGTGTTGTTTGTGGTCGACGACATGCTCTCATCCCAACCATGACACCCTTTTTACTGCAACACCACCGCCGGCTTTTTTTGCGCGGCTTGCAAGTGCAAGCACGCATTGGCATCCATGATTTCGAGCAACAAGCGCCGCAGCGTTTGATCATTGACGTCGATTTGTATGTCTCCTTGGCCGACACCCAGGTCAGCAACGACCAATTGGATGAAGTGGTGGATTACGACTTTGTGCGCCAGGTGGTACAGCAACGTGTGGCCCAAGGCCACATTGGTTTGCAAGAGACTTTGTGCGACGACATCATGACCGCCTTGCTGGCCCACCCCGGCGTGCAGGCGGCACAGGTGTCCACCCGCAAGCCCGATGTGTACCCCGACTGCGATGCGGTCGGCGTGGAAATTTTTTGCGCCAAGCCCGGCGTGTGGTGAGGCATTGACATGGCCAGCAAAGGCACCCAAACCCTGAGCCTCACGGGGCTGCGCTTTGACGCCAACTTAGGCATATTGCCGCAAGAGCAGCATGCGCCCCAACCGATACAAGTCGATGCCGAACTCAACCTGGGTTCACAACCGCTGATGCCCAGCGACGATGACATCACCCATGTGCTGGACTACCGCAAGGTGCGCAGCATCATCATTGCCGAATGCACGGCCGAGCATGTCAATTTGCTCGAGAGCCTGATCGGCAAATTGGCCTCGCGCCTGATGGGTTTGCCCGGTGTGCTGGGGGTGCGGGTGAAGATCGCCAAATTGGCCATCTTTGACGACTGCGAGGTCGCCATCCACATGGAAACCGGTCAGTGGTGAAGCGCTGAACCAGGCCTGCATCCACCTGTCCACGCCTGACGCGCAGCACCTGCACCCGCCAGAGACCGCTGGATTTTCAAGCGGCTCTGAATGGCTTCACACCCAGGCTTGGATCACGTAGTCGTAAGCGCCTTGGGCGTTGGCCATGTCAACGCGCTGCAATTTGATTTTCCAATCGCTGCCCACGCGCACCAAGCTGTGGCGGTAACTGCCGGCAAAGTGGCGCACATTGTCGCGGCGCAACTCCAGCATGTGAAAGCGTGAATACACCTCGAGCGTGTCTTTGTTGGCATGCTCGATCATCACATTGCCCACAATGTGGTTGGTCGACCAATTGGCCGCTTGCGACCAGGCATTGGGGTGTTGCAAACGGCCCATGCGCACTTCCATGAGCAGTGGGTCTTCGGCAAAGATGGACGGTTGGCTGGCCCAATCGGTTTGATCGGGGTTGGACGGCATCCAATACACGCCGTCATCGCTGAACAAGGCGATCCAATCGGCCCAGCACTTGGCGTCGAGCATGGCCGCTTGGCGAAACAGCAGCGTTTGCACCTGGTGCATCACGGCTGGGTCGATCTGGGCCACCGATTGCGGCACATAGCCTTGTGCCGGCACGCGGGCGCGGCCCATGTGGTCGGGGGCGATCGATTCGGCACCGGTCATGGAATGCACCGCCTCGATGATGACGCCGCTGCCCAGGGCTTGCTGGGTGGTGATGTTGGTTTGGCTCATGTGGTGTGCTCCCTCAAGCAATGCTGACCGCGGCTTGCACCGCGGGACGGATATAGGCCTGCCAGGCTTTGAACTGGTTGCGCATCACCACCTCAGAGGTGCCGTTGTTGGAATAGGCCACGCCGTTGGTCTCGGTGTCGCCACCCATGTTGCGGTGAAAGCTGACCCATTCGCCACCCTTGGACTGCAAGCCCCATTGGCCACGGGTCCAGTTTTCCAAGTCATCGGCATTGATCATGGTGGCGGGTGAATTGACCAGGTTGAAGTACCACAAGGCGCGGCGGTAAATCGCCTCGGGCGCGCCCTTGAGCCGGAAGTGCCAAATCTCTGACAAGGTTTTGTCCGGACCGATGGGGCGCAAGCAGCGCAATTGCTGCAAGGGCGACTGCACCGACAGGTAGGGATAAATGAGCACATGGTGGATGCTGCGCGAGAGGTATTCCTCGGCCTTTTCTTCACCATAGGCTTTCTTCAGCAAACCCTCGTATTCCACCGTGTCGGGGTCGGTCGGGCGCAAGCCCATGTAGGCCTTCAAGATGCCGTGCCCGTAGGGGAAATTGACGGTTTGCACCGTATCCCATTGGTCAAAGCTTGACGCAAAGGTCGACAGGTAATGGAAATACAGCGGGGCCGAGCCTTGGTTCTTTTTGACGCGCTCTTCAATGCGCCGCGCCGACACGCCGGTGGACTGGTGGGTGACAGACGGGTGCAAAGCGTCCAACTGGTTCTCCATGAAGAACTTCCAGTTGGAGTGCTGCACCACCCGGTGGCACACCGGCACCACCTCGACCTCGCCCACCGGTGAGCGGTCGCACATGTCGTCAAACGCCACCTTGGCCTCGCCCAAAAATTCCAGCAAGCTCGGGCCTTCAGCGCTCAGGCTGGCAAACACAAAGCCCCGGTAACTGTCAACGCGGGCAGCCGGCACCATGCTGGCTTGCGGGTCGTCCAGTTTCAAGCGGGTGCCGTCATAGCCTTTGGCCAGGGGAATGGCTCGCACCTGACCGTTGAGGTGAAAGCTCCAGGCATGGTAGGGGCACACGAAGCCCGAACCGGTGTTGCCGCTATGGGTGCCACACAGTTGTACACCTCGGTGCGGGCAGCGGTTGTAGAGCACGCGGATGGATTGATCGCGATCCCGCACCATCACCATGGGCTGTCGCCCAATGTGCAGCGTGTGGTAGTCGCCCACCGCCTTGACCTGGGACTCGTGGCCACAGTAGACCCAGGTCTTTTCAAACATGTGTTCCATCTCCAGGTCAAACAAGGCCTGGTCGGTATACACGCTGCGGTGCACACGGTCGGGTTGGACCAAGTGGTCCAGGTCAATAGCGGTCATGGCATCTCCGAAAAGAACGCAAGGGTTGAAAGCAGATGCGAAGGTAGCAAAGCCAGCGCGCAGCACCTACAACTTTCCATGCTTTTTACATTACCATTGGTTATGGATTACCGAAAAGTGCAGTTTTTTCTCGCTGCCGTGCGCTGCGGCAGCCTGACCGAGGCCGCCGCCGAGCTGGAGGTGTCGCAACCAGCGCTGTCCAAAAGCATCAAGTCCCTGGAAAAGTCGCTGGGCGTGCCCTTGCTCGAGCGCGGCCGCTTTGGGGTCAGCCCCACGCCTTACGGACAAGCCTTGATGCAGCACGGCCAAGTGGTCGAGGCCGAGTTGCGCCATGCGCTGGGCGAAATTGACGCGCTCAAGGGTTCGCAGCGCGGCCATGTGATCGTCGGCTGCGGTCCCACCGAAGCCAACCGCTTGCTGCCCCAAGCATTGATGGCTTGGCAACAAAGCCACCCCGAACTCAAAGTGACGGTGCTCTACGGTCTGAACGAATCGCTGATGCCTTGGGTCAAAAACGGCGAGGTCGATTTCGCCTTGTCATCGGTGCCTGCACGCAGCAGCGACGCCGATTTGGTGCACGAAACCTTGTTCACCGAAAGCGCCGTGGTGGTGGCCCGAACCGGCCACCCCTTGGGTCAGCGGCGCACTGTTCATGCCAGTGAGTTGCTGGGCCAGGTGTGGGTGCTGCCGCGCCCGCGCGAGCTCGAACGTTTGGCGTTTGAAGATTTTTTTCTGGCCCACCAACTCTTACCCCCCAAGGCACAGATCGAGACCACCTCAACGGTGTTGATGAAATCCTTGGTGATGCAAAGCGATGCCTTGACCTTCATCCCGCAAGAACTGATTCACTGGGAGGCACAAGCGGGTCAACTCAGGGCATTGCCGGTGGCCGGCACCGATTGGGCGCGCCGGGTGGGCATCACCCGCCGGCGCAGTGGTTCGCGCAGCGCGGCCTGCACCAGCCTGCTGGCCAGCCTGAAAACCGTGGCGCAACGCCACTTTGCTTGAGGCGCAAGCCGCCCGTGCCAGGGGGGTCGACCAACGGGCGCGTCAGCCCCGACTCAGACGCCGAGGTAACGCTGCCACAAGCTGCGGTCTTGGTCGAGCTCGGCCGAGCTGCCTTGCCAGGCCACGCTGCCGCGCTCCAAAATCAAATGGCGATCGGCGATTTGCACCAAGCGATTGACGTATTTATCGACCACCACCAAGGTTTGGCCGGCTTGGCGCAAGCGCGTCAAGCATTGCCAAATTTCTTCGCGGATCAGCGGGGCCAGGCCTTCGGTGGCCTCGTCCAAGATCAACAGCTTGGGGTTGGTCACCAGTGCACGGCCAATCGCCAGCATTTGCTGCTCGCCGCCTGAGAGTTGGTTGCCCATGTTCTTTTTGCGCTCGGCCAATCGCGGGAACAAGGCGTACACCGACTCAGGCGTCCACGGCTGGGCAGCCCCATTGCGCCGTGCGGCAAAAGCAGTCAAGTGTTCATCCACACTCAAGTTGGGAAACACTTGGCGGCCCTCGGGCACCACGGCCAAGCCCAAACGGGCAATCCGGTCGCTGCTGTGGCCGGTGATCTCCGCGCCTTCAAAACGCACGCTGCCCGCTTGTGGGCTTTTCATCCCCAGCAAGTTGCGGATCAAGGTGGTTTTGCCCATGCCATTGCGCCCGAGCAAGCCCATGACCTCACCGGCACGGATTTCAAAGTCAATGCCAAACAACACCTGGCTGGCGCCATAAGACGCACGCAAACCTTGGGCTTGCAACAAAACCGCACTCATGCGCTGTGCTCCTCACCCAAATACGCGGCGATCACCGTCGGGTCATTGCGGATCGCCTGTGGCTCGCCACAGGCAATCACCGCCCCATTGACCAGCACCGAGATGCGATCGGCCAAACGAAACACCGCGTCCATGTCGTGCTCGACCAGCAAGATCGCCACGCGTTTCTTCAATCCAGCGATCAAATCCAAGATGCGCTGGGACTCTTCGGGGCCGGTGCCCGCCATGGGCTCGTCGAGCAGCAGCAATTGGGGTGCCGTGGCCATGGCCAAACCCACCTCGAGCACGCGTTGCTCGCCATGGGACAAGTTTTGCGCCAGCTCGTCGGCACGCTCGGCCAAACCAATCTCTTGCAAGATGGCCTGTGCTTCATCGTGCAGGGCGCGCTCTGCCGCCACTGGGCGCCAAAACGAGTAGGGGTTGCCGGTGCGCGCCTGCACCGCCAAAGCGACGTTGTCGCGCACGGTGAACGACTTGAACAAGCGGGTAATTTGGAACGAACGCACCAGGCCCCGGCGCACCCGCTGGTGGGCGCTCAAAGCGGTGATGTCATCATTCATAAAAATCACTTGGCCCGAGTCGCTGGTGAGCAAGCCTGACAGTTGCGCCACCAGACTGGTTTTACCAGCCCCATTGGGACCGATCAGGGCATGGATTTCGCCCGCCCGCACATCCAAGCTGACATGGTCGGTGGCGCACAAAGCACCAAAATGCTTGACCAAAGATTTGACCTGCAACACCGGTTC
>JBEDFU010000059.1:0-3891 GCA_041174965.1 Pseudomonadota bacterium
TGATGGCGGTGATCAACGATATTTTGGATTTTTCAAAAATTGAAGCTGGGCATCTGAGCTTGCAGCCCATTGCTTGCAGCCCTTGGGATGTTGCGGTGCAAACCGTGCGCAGTTTTCAGCGTGAGGCCCAAGAGAAAGGCCTGCTGCTGTCGATTGAGAGTGATGGCAGCGACCCGCCATCGGTGATGCTGGACCCAGTTCGCTTGCGCCAGGTGTTGACCAATCTGATTGGCAACGCCATCAAATTCACCGCCAAAGGCGAGGTTCAAGTGACCATGCGCGCACTGCCCAACAGCATCAATACCGCTGTCAGCTTGGCATTCTCTGTGCGCGACACAGGCATTGGGTTCGCAACCGAACAATCCACCCGCTTGTTCGACCCTTTCATCCAAGGCGATGGCTCCATCACCCGTTCATTTGGTGGCACCGGCTTGGGCTTGGCCATCAGCCGCAACTTGGTTCGGCTCATGGGTGGCGACATCCAAGCCAACGGCAAAGTCAACCAAGGCGCCACCTTCAGCTTTGAAGTCAAAGCCCCCCTGGCACCGGCTTGCGATACCCACATGCTGGAGGCATCCACGGGATTGACCGACCCAGCCCTGCCCGTTTTGCGACAGCACATCTTGGTGGTTGAAGACCATGCCATCAACCTCAAATTGGCCTGTCTGTTGCTTGACCGAATGGGCCACACCTACCAAACCGCTGCCAATGGCCAAGAGGCCTTGCAGTTGTTGACCGAGCAAGCCTTTGACATGGTGTTGCTCGATGTGATGATGCCCGTGCTCGACGGGATGAGCACCCTCAAGGCCTTGCGCCAGTGGCCCAACAGTCCTTTGACGAGCATGCCGGTGATCATGGTAACCGCCCATGCCATGACCGGCGACCGCGAACGTTTTTTGGCCGCTGGGGCCAATGGCTATGTCTCCAAGCCGATCGGTTTTGAAGCCCTGGAACAAGAAATCCAGCGCTTGGCTCGGGCCAAAACCCAGCCGCCATCCATTTGATCCACAAAGCTTTGCATTTTTTTCACACGACAAACCCCCATTTGGGCCTACATTGGGGGCCTGTTGATACCAAGCCTAATCATGAACGCTGTTGCAACCCCACCCTTAGAGACACCCTTGGCCGCCACTGCGGTGGCCCCAGCAGAGGTGCTGTCGGCCTTGCGTACCGTGCTGCCCGCCCACGCGGTGCTGTCCTCCAGCGAAAATACCACGCCTTATGAGTGCGATGGCTTGACCGCTTACCGCCAACGCCCCATGTGCGTGGTGCTGCCCGAAACCGAGACCCAAGTGCAAGCCGTGCTGCGCACCTGTCATCGACTGGGCGTGCCGGTGGTGGCGCGCGGTGCGGGCACCGGTTTGTCGGGCGGGGCCATGCCCCATGCGCATGGCGTCACCTTGTCGCTGGCCAAGTTCAACAAGATTTTGAAAATGGATGCGCACAGCCGAACCGCGGTGGTGCAGTGCGGTGTGCGCAACCTGGCCATCAGCGAGGCCGCCTCGCCCCTGGGCCTGTACTACGCGCCCGATCCATCGAGCCAAATCGCTTGCACCATTGGTGGCAATGTGGCGGAAAACTCCGGCGGTGTGCATTGCTTGAAATACGGCCTGACTCTGCACAATGTGTTGAAGGTGAAAGGCTTCACCATGGACGGCGAGCCCATCGAGTTTGGTGGCGACGCCTTGGACGCGCCAGGCTTGGACCTGCTGCCCTTGGTGGTGGGCTCGGAGGGCATGTTGGCCATCACCCTGGAAGTCACGGTCAAGCTCACACCCAAGCCCCAGTTGGCACGCTGCATCATGGCCAGCTTTGACGATTTGCGCAAAGCCGGTGACGCCGTGGCCGAGGTCATTGCCGCCGGCATCATCCCTGCGGGCTTGGAGATGATGGACAAGCCCATGACCGCTGCGGTGGAAGACTTTGTCCACGCCGGTTACGACCTGAACGCCGAAGCGATATTGCTGTGCGAGAGCGACGGCACGCCCGAGGAAGTGGAAGAAGAAATTGGCCGCATGAGCGCGGTGCTGCAACGCTGTGGTGCCACCGCCATTGCGGTGAGCCGCGACGAGGCCGAGCGCCTGAAGTTTTGGAGTGGCCGCAAAAACGCGTTTCCCGCCAGCGGCCGCATCAGCCCCGACTACATGTGCATGGACTCGACCATCCCACGCAAACGCTTGGCAGATATTTTGTTGGCGATTGCCGAGATGGAGAAAAAGTACGGCTTGCGCTGCGCCAACGTGTTCCACGCCGGTGACGGCAATTTGCACCCCCTCATTTTGTTTGATGCCAATGACCCCGATCAACTGCACCGCTGCGAACTGTTTGGCGCGGACATATTGGAGACCAGCGTCGCCATGGGCGGCACGGTGACCGGCGAGCATGGCGTGGGCGTGGAAAAACTCAACTCCATGTGCGTGCAGTTTTCAGCCGCTGAAAACGAGCAGATGTTTGGCGTCAAACGCGCCTTCGACCCGCAAGGCCTGCTCAACCCCGGCAAGGTGATCCCCACCCTGCAACGCTGCGCCGAGTACGGCAAGATGCTGGTGAGGGGTGGGCAGATCAGCCACCCGGATTTGCCGAGGTTTTAGATTGCTTCCCACCGCGTCGCTCTGCTCCTCGCGGCTAAAGGCAGCGCTCGCAATGACTCGTATTGTCATTGCGAGGTACCGTCATTTCGAGGAGCATAGCGACGAAGCAAAGTGACAGTGAAGATTGCTTCAGCTATTCAGGCCTCGAAATGACAATTCAATCTCTAAGAACTTATCCACCCCAACTCACGCATGGCCCAACTGGCGTTCCACACCTTGACCATATGAGCGACTTGGTCGTTGGCGTCCATGGTCAGCACATACACATAGTGTGAGTGCGTGGTTTGGTGGGTGGCTGGCACCGGGCCGCCTTCGCCCACATGGGTGGCATGGTAGGTCGCAAAAAACACCGCCTCACGCTTGGCCTCGTCATAGCCTTGGGCGTGCAGTTCGTAGTGCGCGCCAGCGGCGGTGACGGTGCCAAAGCCTTTGATCCACTCGCAGTAAGCCTGCACCGTCTTGACCTCGACCAAAGGCTCGCTTTGGGCCACAAAGCTCGCGCCTTCGGCGACATAGGCTTTGCAGCCCTCCCAGCCCAATGGGGTTTCGCAGGCGTGAAAAAAGCGTTGGGCGTTATCAAAGGCGGACATGGTTTCTCCTTAAAAATCCCATCAATGTATCAACTTAATTCATAAAATGAGATTTAAAGTGTTCTTTTTTATTCGGGATTGCCTTGGCCTTTCAGGCCTCACAATGGCGATCGCTAACCGAATGCGGTTGACGAGCCCTCTTTAGAGTACGAAAATAAGCACCTTTAACAGGTCTTTTGAGGTTGGTCATGTCTAACTTGATTTATGCCACGGTCACGGCCAGTGTGTCCGAACTGAAGAAAAACCCCATGGGCACGGTGTCTGCGGGGCAGGGCCAGACGGTAGCCATCCTCAACCGCAATGCGCCCGCTTTTTATTGCGTGCCTGCGGGCGCCTATGAGGCGCTGATCGACCGTTTAGAGGACATGGAACTTAACGCCATCGCCGATGCGCGTGCCGGTGAACCTGTGATCAAGGTCACGCTCGATGAGCTCTGAGCCAGCCTATGCCTTGGCCTTTGTGCCACAGGCCCTCAAAGAATGGAGGAAGCTCGACCCCCACACACGCCAGTTGTTCAAGACCCGACTGATCGAGCGCCTAGAGATGCCGCGCTTGGCCTCGGCTCAATTGCGTGGCCACCCTGACCGCTACAAAATCAAGTTGCGGGCCTTGGGTTATCGCTTGGTTTATGAAGTGCGAGACCAAGAAGTGCTGGTGGTGGTCGTTGCAGTCGGTCGGCGCGATGGAAATGCGGTATATCTAGCAGCCGA
>JBEDFU010000060.1:0-4619 GCA_041174965.1 Pseudomonadota bacterium
GGTTATGGCAAAGCGCAAGAGTTGATGGTCAAACTGGCGGTGGAAGACGTCAATGCCAAGGGCGGTGTCAACGGCAGTTTGCTGCAAGTCGACAGCGTGGACGCCACCATCGACCCCGGCCAAGCCGTGGTGATGTTTCGCAAATTTTTGGGCGAAGGCCACTTTGGCGTCATCGGCCCCATGACGGGTACCCAATGGGAAACCGTGAGCGCCTTGGCCAACCAACTCAACATGCCCGCCATCACCGCCACCGCGAGCAAGCCTGGCATCACGATTCGCCCCTGGACCATTCGCATGCAGCCGCCGGACGACATCTACATTGGCGAGGGTTTTGCGTCATTTGCCAAACTCAACCCGAACGTCAAATCGGTGGTGATCACCGCCGACGTGCGCGAAGCATCGGGCAAAGCCGGCGCCGAGGCTTTTGAAGCCCTGGCCAAAAAAGCCGGATGGAAGGTGCTGGGCGTGGCCGAGTTTTCCACCCGCGCCACCGACCTCTCTCCGGTGGCAATTCAAATCAAAGGTTTGAACCCCGATGCGGTGCTGGTCTCGGCCCTGGGCCCCAACGCCTTGCAACTGGCCAAAGAGTTCAAAACCCAAAACATCACTGTGCCTGTGCTGGCCAACTCGCTCATTTGGCCCGGCCCCTTTGTCAACACCGTGGGCGACGCGGGTCGCAATTGGCACACCATTGGCTTCACCACCCCCACCAGCTCCACCGGTGACAACGCCCTGAACCTGTCAGCGATCAAACGCTTCCAAGACCGGGCTGACCCCTCTTTGGGCAAGCCGGCCAACTCGGCCAACTGGTCCTTGAGCTACGACACCGTGTTGGCCTATGCCGACATGATGCGCAATGCCAAGATTGACGGCAGCACCGACCCCAAAGTGGCACGTGAAGCGATCAAAAACGAGTTCATGAAGATCAAAACCTTCAAAGGAATTCAGTCGTATGTCATGCGCGACACCGGCGACATGCACATCCCTGGGCGCGCTTTGGTGGCCGATACCACCAAGAACGAATGGCGCTTCGCTGACAAGTGATGGTATTCGCGGGGCCATGCCCCGCGGCCCATGGATCGAACAGGTCTGTGTGCCATGAAAAGAGCCGCCCTGGGGCGGCTCTTTTCAAGGGTGACCGGGACTTAAAACCCAAACAGCGCAGCCGGGTTGTCCGCCAGTATTTTTTGCCGTGTGGCGGCATCAGGCGCCCAGTCTTTCAGCAGATTGAATAACTGCACCGAGCCCACCTTGTCGGCGAATGACAAATGCGGGTAGTCACTGCCCCAAATGATGCGATCGGGCGCTGCGTCGATCAGTGCTTGGGCCATGGGCAAGGCATCAGCAAACAAAGGCGCAGTGGCCATGCGGTAGGTGCCGGTGAACTTGACCCAGGTGCGGCCGTTGCCATGGCGCAAACGGTCCAGCAATTTGACAAAGCCCGCTTGCCCTGGCCCTTCACGGCCCAAGAACATGCCCATGTGGGCCAGGCTGTGGTCCACGCGCAGCTTGTCCATCACCGGCAACAAGGCCTCGGTCAGCCAACCGGGCAATAAGAAGTCCAGGTGCCAACCGATTTCGGCGCAGCGTGCGTCCAGGGTTTGGATGCGTGGCAGCATTTGCGCGGCCAAGCCTGCATCAAAGGGCTGAACTGGCGACACATTGATGCGCACGCCGCGCACGCCCAGGGCATGCAAACGCGC
The DNA here is from genome assembly GCA_041174965.1 of Pseudomonadota bacterium. Classification (GTDB taxonomy): domain Bacteria; phylum Pseudomonadota; class Gammaproteobacteria; order Burkholderiales; family Burkholderiaceae_C; genus Limnohabitans. The sequence continues at coordinate 1,704 of JBEDFU010000060.1, forward strand.
CAACTCGGCGTCGGGCACATCCTCGTCCACATCCACAATGCCTCGGCAATGCGCCGTGCCCACGGCTTCCATGGCCTGCAACATGCAGGTGTTGTCGCGGCCATAGGCCGAAGGTTGGACAAACACAAAACGCACCAAGCCCAAATGGCGGGCCAGTTGTTGGTATTCGCTCCAGGGCGCGTGCGGTGGTGTGTAGCGCAAGCCAGCCGCATACGGATGGGCACCAGGGGGCCCAAACACATGGAAGTGGGCGTCGCAAGCATTGGCGGGGGCGGTGAAGGCCGGTGGGCCTTCTTCTGTGTGTGACATCAAGGTCTCCGCAGGGTCATTGGCTGCTGGTGGTGATGCCTGCTTTGCGGATGACGTCACCCCAGCGGGCCTGGTCTGTGGTCATGAACGCGCCAAAGTCAGCGGCTGTACCGCGCATCACCACGGCGCCGTTGTCTTCCAATTTCTTTTGCAATTCGGGCGAGGCCAAGGTGCGGTTCGCCGCTGCGTTGATCTGGTTGATGATGGCCCCCGGTGTGCCGGTGGGCGCCATCAAGCCATACCAGACCGAAGCCACCATGCTGGGGTAGCCCAACTCAGTGAAGGTGGGCAGGTCGGGCAACAAGCTGTTGCGCTTGAGGCTGACCGCGGCAATCGGGCGCAGCTTGCCACTTTTGATGTGGGGCATCAGCGAGGGGATGCCATCGAACATCATGTCCACCTGGCCACTGGCCACATCCAGCACAGCCGGGGCCGAGCCTTTGTAGGGCACATGGGTCATGTTGATTTTGGCCTCGGTCTTGAGCAATTCGCCCGACAAATGCGGCGCGCTGCCCGTGCCGGCCGACGCAAAACTCAAGGTTTTTTTCTGCGCCAGGGCCAACAACTCTTTGACCGAGGTCACGGGCAATTGGGCATTGACCGCCAAGATCATGGGGAATTCAGCCAAGGCCGCCACGGGCACCAGGTCTTTGAAGGGGTCGTAGGTGAGCTTTTCATAAAAATACGGACCAATGCCGTGGGTGGAAATGCCCGCCTGCAAAATGGTGTAACCATCGGTGGGTGCCTTGGCCACAAAAGCACTGGCGATGGTGCCATTGGCACCGGCCTTGTTGTCCACGATGATGGTGGTGCCCAGTTCTTTGCCCAACAAATCGGACATGGACCGCGCCACAAAATCCGATGCCCCCGCAGGCGGTACGGTGACCACCACGCGCACCGGTTTGTCGGGGTATTTGCCAGCTTGGGCTTGCGCTCCCACTTGCACACCCACCAACAGCGACAAAACCACCCCAAACCCGCGTGTGAACAACATGATGCATTCCTCTGAAATTTAGAAATAAACAAACCATCGATGCAGACCCTGCGCCGCAAGGCCCTGACGCAGCCATTATGCGCAAATGCCGTACCCGCACTGGCCCAGGCCCATGCCATACTCATTGCATCAAGGTGAACCCCCATGCAAATACGACTGAGCGAGAACTTCAGAGCGGTTTTTTACGCGCCCTTTTATGCCACCCTGGCCTTGGGCCTGTTCAAACAACAAGGGCTGGACATTCAACTGGTGGAATCGCCCTCACCCGGCAGCGGCATTGCCGACATGGAAAAGGGCTTGATCGACGTGGTCTGGGGAGGGCCGCTGCGGGTGATCAAACAACGCGACACACAAGCCCCCTCGCCGCTGGACTTGGTGGCCTTTTGTGAGGTGGCGGCCAAAGACCCCTTCTTTTTGGTAGGGCGAGCACAAAGCACCGCATTTGGGTTGAAGCAACTCCAGCACATGCGCATCGGCACCGTGAGTGAAGTGCCCACCCCTTGGCTGTGTTTGCAACAAGACCTGCGCGATGCGGGGATGGACCCCATGGGCCTGAGCCGTGGCCCCGAGCGCAGCATGCCCGACAACCTGGCGGCATTGGCGCGTGGCGATTTGGACGTGGTGCAGATGTTCGAACCCTTTGTGTCACAGGCCCAAGCACAGGGCGTGGGCCAAGTGCTGCACGCGGCCCATGCGCGTGGCTGGACGGCGTACACCACCTTCATCGCCACCCAAGCCAGCATCGACAAGCACCGCGTCGCCTTTGAGGCCATGGTGTTGGCAGTAGAGCAGTTTTTACCCTGGCTGAAAGTGCACGGCACCGATGAGTTGGCCCAAGTGGTTCAGCCCTACTACCCCAACCTGTCGCTGGCGACTTTGCAGTCGGCCATGGCGCGGTATGCGCAAGCGCAACTGTGGTCCTGCCGCAGGGCGGTATCGCGTGCGGGATTTGCGCGCTTGGGGCAAAGCATGCAGCAGTCGGGCTTTGTTCGCCAAGTGGCCAGCTACGAGGATTGCATCGCGCCTTGGGCCCGGGAGCCTTTGGGCGCCTGAAGCCAGAACGGCGCTCAGGCCTTGCGCACCATGTGCAGCAAAGCCGTCCACACCGCCGACTTGTGCACCACAAAGCGCAGCTTGCGTTCGTTGGCGATTTCAATGCACAGGCTGTGCCAGTCCCCCAGCCAGCCCATGCCATGGCTGACACTGACCTTGGTGACCGCACTCAGCTGCACATGGTGAAAAGCCGATCGGTCGTCATCGCTGATGGACTTGTAGAAAAACCCATTGCCCAACAAATACAGCACCCCATTGGGCATGAGCCAACGGCTGCTGGTGTTGGCTGGGCCGTAGGCAATGATTTGCTGATCCATCAATTCGACCGGGATGGACAAGTGAACAATGCGAGAAATGCGTTCTGACAAGTAATAAGAAAAAACCATACCTCCCACCAGCACAGCGCCAATGCCCCAGGCCGGCCAGCGCAACAAGGCCCCAACCAAGGCCACCAACACAAATGGCAGGCACAAGTCCCAACGCACCAACCAATGGTTGCGGGTCAACAAAATGGAGTTGTTGTCCATCGTGTTGGCCTTTGTGAAGGTGGGGCTGGCCAA
>JBEDFU010000061.1:0-2664 GCA_041174965.1 Pseudomonadota bacterium
CCGCAGCTTGGCCCTGGGTTTGGTGCAAGAGCCATCGGCCAAATACCTGGGCCAAGCGCTGAAAGAAAGCATCCGCATCGTCAATGCCCGCGAGCACAACCTGCGCAACCTGAGCGTGGACATCCCACGTGGGCAGTTCAACGTCATCACCGGCGTGAGTGGCTCGGGCAAGTCCACTTTGGCGTTTGACATTTTGTTCAACGAAGGCCAGCGCCGCTATTTGGAAAGCTTGAACGCCTATGCGCGCAGCATCGTGCAACCCGCTGGCCGCCCCGAGGTGGACGCGGTGTATGGCATCCCGCCCACGGTGGCCATCGAGCAGCGCCTGTCGCGCGGCGGGCGCAAAAGCACGGTGGGCACCACCACCGAGGTGTGGCATTTCTTGCGCTTGCTCTACGTCAAGCTGGGCACCCAGCACTGCGTGCACGACGGCGCGGCGGTGCAGCCGCAAACGCCCGAAAGCATCGTTGCCCAGTTGATGAAAACCTATCGGGGCCAGCACATTGGATTGCTCAGCCCCTTGGTGGTCAACCGCAAAGGCGTCTACACCGAGTTGGCCGATTGGGCGCGCCCGCGGGGCTACACCCATTTGCGGGTGGACGGCAACTTTTTGCCCACCACCGGTTTTCCGCGCATCGACCGCTTCAAAGAACACACCATCGAGTTGCCCATCGCCAGCCTGGAGGTCAAGCCCAGCAACGAGGCCGCGTTGCGCCAGCACCTGGCCTTGGCGCTGGAACATGGCAAAGGCGTGGTGCATGTGCTCAGCGGTTTGGACGGTTTGCGCGAGGCCATGGCCAGCGCGGCCGCCACCCAAGGCATTGGCCAGGTGGAGGTGTTCTCCACCCAGCGCGCGTGCCCGGTGTGCGCCACGTCCTACAGCGAACTGGACCCGCGTTTGTTCTCCTACAACAGCAAGCACGGTTGGTGCCCCGACTGTGTGGGCACCGGCTTGAAGCTGACCCGTGACCAGCGCAAGGCGCTGGACGACTCGGTGCGCGACGACGACCAAAAAGGGCGCGAACAAAGTTTTGCCGAGCCCGAGGTGGAAGACCTCACCGACACCGCTTGCCCCGCCTGCTCTGGCACCCGATTGAACACCACGGCGCGTGCCGTGCGCTTCCAGGACCAAGCCATCACCGACATTGCCCGCCTGAGTGTGGGCCGCGTGCGCCAGTGGGTGGCGGGCTTGGCCCTGAGCGGCCGCTCGGCCGACATTGCCCGCGACCTGGTGCCTGAAATCGCAGGGCGCTTGGCGTTTTTGGAAGAGGTGGGCCTGGGCTACCTGACCTTGGACCGGGGCGCGCCCACTTTGAGTGGCGGCGAGGCCCAGCGCATCCGCTTGGCGGCCCAATTGGGCAGCCAGTTGCAAGGCGTTTGCTATGTGCTGGACGAACCCACCATTGGCCTGCATGCGCGCGACAACCAAATCTTGCTCAAGGCCCTCAAAACCCTGAGCGACAAGGGCAACACCTTGGTGGTGGTTGAGCACGACGAAGAAACCATTCGCCACGCCGACCACATCATCGACATTGGCCCCAGCGCCGGCAAGCGCGGTGGCCGTTTGGTCGCGCAAGGCACGGCCGCTGACATCAGCGCCCAGGCCGATTCGCAAACCGGGCGCTACCTGTTGCATGCCATGCGCCACCCGATGCAAGCGCGGCGCAGCGTGGGCGCGGCCGAGTTGGCGCTGTTGTCGGCGGCCAGCGCCGCTGCGGCCACCACCGAGAAACCCAAACGCCAAAGCGCAGCCAGCAAAAAAGCCCAAGCCGATGCTTTGCGCGCCGCCCACATGGGCACGCCCAGCGGGCCCGCCGCACCGGTGGCGTCAGGCAGTTTGCATGTGCACGGCGCGTTTTTGCACAACCTGCGCCAGGTTGATGTGCAAGTCCCCTTGCGCCGCTTGGTGGCCATCACCGGCGTCAGCGGTTCGGGCAAATCCACTTTGGCGCGCGACGTGCTGCTGCACAACGTGGCGGCAGCGGTGGGCCAACGATCCAGCCAGGCCGGGCGCAAGGCCGACGAAGCTGGCAAACACCCGGCCTGGGTTGGTTGTGTGGGCGTGCAAGGCTATGCCAGCATCGACCGGGTGCTGGAGGTGGACCAAACCCCGATTGGCAAAACCCCGCGCAGTTGCCCCGCCACCTACATTGGTTTTTGGGACACCATCCGCAAACTGTTTGCCGACACCTTGGAGGCCAAGGCGCGCGGTTACGGCCCCGGCCGCTTCAGCTTCAACACCGGCGAGGGCCGCTGCCCCGGTTGCGAAGGCCAGGGCATGCGCACCATCGAAATGAACTTTTTGCCTGACGTGAAAGTGTTGTGCGAGGTCTGCCACGGCAGCCGCTTCAACCCCGAGACGCAGGCGGTGAGCTGGCGCGGCAAACACATTGGCGAGGTGTTGCACATGGAAGTGGACGAAGCGGTGGACTTCTTCGCCGCCATGCCGACCATCAGCCACCCCTTGCAACTGCTCAAAGACGTGGGCCTGGGCTATCTGACCCTGGGCCAACCTTCGCCCACGCTCAGTGGCGGCGAGGCGCAGCGCATCAAGCTGGTCACCGAACTGAGCAAGGTGCGCGACGACATCACCCGGCGCGGCCAAAAATCTCCGCACACCCTCTACGTGCTGGACGAGCCCACCGTGGGCCTGCACATGGCCGA
>JBEDFU010000062.1:0-10707 GCA_041174965.1 Pseudomonadota bacterium
TGCTGGCCAGGTCCGTGCCCACCACCACATTGCCGGTGAAACCCGCCTCGAGCACCACCTTCAGGTAATCCGCTTGGGTAAACGGGCCACCCGGCACCTTGTAGGGACCGTGCCGCAAGGCGCCCAAGGGCGGTGCCAAATGGGTCAACATCAAGTGCTTGGCACCGGTGCGTTTGGCCAGCGCACCCAAGTCGCCCACCAAACTTTGTCGGTGAAACACATCCGCAGGCATGCCACTGTCTCGATCGGGCCCCATGGCCGGGTGCATGGTGGAGTGAACCACAATGTCCGCACCTTGCGCGAGACGCTCAACTTGCGCCGACGTTGAGCTTGCACGCGGTGGCGACGTGACATCGTTTCCCGCATCGCCCCCAATCACCACACTGCCGGCAGGCGTGTCCACCCGATACGAGGCATGACCTGTGATGTGTGTCGAGCGAATGGCGCTCACTTTCACTTCCCCCAGCGACCACACGCCTTGTGCATCGTTGGTTGGCAAAAAGGTCTTGAGGGTCAATACATCAGCCGGGCCACCTGGCAACCGGGACGGATCTTCAGAGCGCCTTTGCGCAATCTCTCCAGATTTCAAATAAGCATCGCCAATGTGGGACACCAGATTGCGGCAACTCAGCGTGAACCCCAGGGCAGAGGTCATGTCATCGGCACAAACCACATCCAACTTCGGTCCTTTGGAATTGAAATTCCAGCGCAATTGGGCCAAGTCGGCAAAGCCGTCAGCATGATCCGAATGCACATGGGTGAAAAAGATGGCGGTGACCTGTCCAGGCGACACACCCAGTTGTGACAAACGCATGTTGGTTCCACGGCCTGCGTCAAATTGCAGCCTCACCGCATTGCAATCATTGTTGTCATCGCCGTAACGCACCAAAGTTCCTGCCCCGGCGAGGCCATTGACCGCCGGCGGACCACTTTGGGTTCCCGTCAAGCTGACGATCATGCAAGGCGCAGCCTGTGCGGGCAGGAGCAGCAAGCCCAAACCCAATGTCAACAACATTCTGACAAAACCCGATAAAAAACCCATCTGTCGCGCTCCTGTGTGTTGGCCCTTAGTCAATGCCATGGCTTCTCAGATTTAAGCACAGCACTGAGACCAAACGCCATCAACCCAAGCCTGGAACCGCCATGAAAACCCTGAAGCCATCCCAGTGCACATCTGTATCCAACGTCAGGCAATGGCGTCAAATGCTCTACGAGCGCCCAAACAGACAAATATTAATATTTAAAAACTCACCAAAGATTGGCTTTTCTGGGGCCAAAGGCCGGTTGACTCAACTGAGCGCTTGCGGTGGCACACCCGCGTTGCCCACTCCGCAACAAGCCATGGGCATCTTTTTTCAAGTCCCGAACTTGAAAGCATACCTAATGCCCTTATCATTAGCACTCGTAAGGATTGAGTGCTAACAACACCCACCCTTCGTTCAGTTCATGGCCGCCAACATGTCTATGGGATGTCTGGCAGCCGTGGCTCAAACCCCTTGTTATATCTATGGAGATGCCATGAAACTTCGCCCCCTGCACGATCGCGTGATCGTCAAGCGCATTGAAAGTGAAACCAAAACCGCCTCTGGCATTGTCATTCCTGACAACGCTGCTGAGAAGCCCGACCAGGGCGAGATCCTGGCCGTCGGCCCAGGCAAGAAAAACGACAAAGGCGAATTGACTGCCGTTGGCGTCAAAGTCGGTGAGCGCGTGCTTTTCGGCAAATACAGCGGCCAAACGGTCAAGATCGATGGCGAAGAGCTGTTGGTCATGAAAGAAGAAGACCTGTTCGCGGTGGTTGACGCCAAGTGATGGGGATGGGCCCATGCCCTGGCAGCGCTGGCCGCTGGCCAGACGGGTCCACAAGTGTTGATTAATTTTTAGGAGCTATACAAATGGCAGCAAAAGACGTGATTTTTGGCGGCGAAGCCCGCGCGCGCATGGTTGAGGGTGTGAACATCCTGGCCAATGCAGTCAAAGTGACCCTGGGCCCCAAAGGCCGCAACGTGGTGTTGGAGCGTTCTTTCGGCGCCCCCACCGTGACCAAGGACGGTGTGTCCGTGGCCAAGGAAATCGAACTCAAAGACAAACTGCAAAACATGGGTGCGCAGATGGTCAAGGAAGTCGCTTCCAAAACCTCTGACAACGCAGGCGACGGCACCACCACCGCCACCGTGTTGGCCCAAGCCATCGTGCGCGAAGGCATGAAATACGTGGCCGCTGGCATGAACCCCATGGACTTGAAGCGCGGCATTGACAAGGCAGTTCAAGCCCTGATCGTGCAGTTGCAAAAAGCCTCCAAAGCCACCACCACCAGCAAAGAGATCGCCCAAGTCGGCTCCATCTCTGCCAACTCTGACGAATCCATCGGCAAGATCATTGCGGATGCGATGGACAAAGTGGGCAAAGAAGGCGTGATCACCGTGGAAGACGGCAAGTCCCTCGACAACGAACTCGACGTCGTCGAAGGCATGCAGTTTGACCGCGGCTACCTGTCGCCCTACTTCATCAACAACCCCGACAAACAAGTCGCGCTGTTGGAGAACCCCTTTGTGCTGCTGTTCGACAAAAAGATCAGCAACATCCGCGAACTGCTGCCCACCCTGGAAGCCGTTGCCAAAGCCGGTCGTCCTTTGTTGATCATTGCCGAAGAAGTCGAAGGCGAAGCCCTGGCGACTTTGGTGGTCAACACCATCCGTGGCATTTTGAAGGTTGTCGCTGTCAAGGCCCCTGGCTTTGGCGATCGCCGCAAAGCTATGTTGGAAGACATCGCCATCCTGACCGGCGGCAAAGTGATTGCCGAAGAAGTCGGCCTGACCCTCGAGAAGGTCACCCTGGCCGACTTGGGCTCTGCCAAGCGCGTCGAAGTGGGCAAAGAAAACACCACCATCATTGATGGCGCTGGTGCCGCTGCCGATATCGAAGCCCGCGTCAAGCAAGTGCGCATTCAGATCGAAGAAGCCACCTCTGACTACGACCGCGAGAAGCTCCAAGAGCGCGTGGCCAAGTTGGCCGGCGGTGTGGCCGTGATCAAGGTCGGTGCTGCCACCGAGGTCGAAATGAAAGAGAAAAAAGCCCGCGTGGAAGACGCCCTGCACGCCACCCGCGCTGCTGTGGAAGAAGGCATCGTGGCTGGTGGTGGCGTGGCCCTGCTGCGCGCCCGTCAAGCCGCTGGCACCATCAAGGGTGACAACGCCGATCAAGACGCTGGCATCAAGCTGGTGTTGAAAGCGGTTGAGTCTCCCCTGCGCGAAATCGTCTACAACGCCGGTGGCGAGCCCTCTGTGGTCGTCAACGCGGTGTTGGCCGGCAAAGGCAACTACGGCTTCAACGCCGCCAACGACACCTATGGCGACATGATCGAAATGGGTATCCTGGACCCCACCAAAGTGACCCGCACCGCGCTGCAAAACGCAGCCTCTGTGGCCAGCTTGATGTTGACCACCGAAGCCATGATCGCTGAAGCGCCGAAAGACGACGCCCCAGCCATGCCTGGCGGCGGCGGCGACATGGGTGGCATGGGCGGCATGGGCGGCATGGGCATGTAATTGCTCCGCTGTCTGGGCGACACGCTCTGACCTCGAAGGGCCGCGCAAGCGGCCCTTTTTCGTTGGGGCTTGACCCCATGGCCGGAAAGGCGCGCAAGGCTTAAAGTCGTGGGCATCACCACTGCCAAGCCACCACCATGCCTTTGTCCAACGAAACCCGCGCGCGCTTGATGCGCGTGAGCACCGCCACCTTGTGCACGGCTTTGTTCAAACGCGGTTTGCGCAACCAGTTCATTCAAAACGTGAGGCCTGTGCAGGCCCAGCCCCAACCCATGGTGGGTGAGGCATTCACTTTGCGCTACATCCCCGCGCGCGAAGACCTCAATCCCATCAGCGTTTTTTTAGACCACGCCCACCCCCAGCGTGCCGCTGTGGAAACCTGCCCACCCGGCGCGGTCTTGGTCATCGACAGCCGCAAAGATGCGCGCGCCGCGTCGGCCGGTGGCATCTTGGTCTCGCGCTTGATGAAGCGCGGCGTTGCTGGTGTGGTCACCGATGGGGGCTTTCGCGATTCACCCGACATCGCCCAGATGGCCATACCGGCTTACCACGCCCGTCCCAGCGCACCCACCAACCTGACGCTGCACCAAGCGATCGACATGAACCTGCCCATCGCTTGCGGCGATGTGGCGGTGTTCCCCGGTGATGTGGTGGTGGGTGACGCCGAAGGCGTGGTGGTGCTGCCCGCCCACCTGGCCGAAGACCTGTCGATCGAAGCCGTTGAAATGACGGCCTTTGAGGATTTTGTCAGCGAGCGGGTGATGGCAGGCCAGTCCATCTTGGGCCTATACCCACCCACCGACGACAGCAACCAGCTGGCCTTTGAGGCTTGGCGGCGCGAAAAAAATCGCTGACCACCGCCTGTTGGCAGCTCACTGCACTTGGTGCAGCAGTGGAGCGCCACGCAGCGTGCGGTGGGTGTTCTCAATGGCCACGGCCAAGGCGCGCTGAAACATGTCTTGGGTCAGCCAGGCCATGTGCGGTGTGGCCAATACATCATGGCGCGCCAGCAAGGGGTGGTCGGGCGCCAGCGGTTCTTGCGCAAACACATCCAGGCAAGCCCCTGACAACTGACCGGATTCAAGCGCGTCGGTCAAAGCAGCTTCGTCCACCAACTCGCCACGGGCGGTGTTGACCAACATCGCGCCGCGCTTGAAGCATGCAAAGCGTTGCGCATCAAACAGGGCGCGGGTGTCTGGCGTCAGCGGGATGTGCAAACTGACCACATCGCTTTGCGCCAGCAATTCATTCAACGGCAAGTTGGGATAAGTCCATTCGGGTCCAGGCTGGCGGCTGTGGCCCAAGACCTTCATGCCCATCGCTTGCAACCAGGGCGCCAAAATGCGCGGCACATGGCCCGTCCCCACCAGGCCCACGGTTTTACCCCCGAGCTCAAACAACTGGGCTTGCTGGGCCTCAGGTATGGCCCATTGGCCTTGGCGCAATTGGTGGGCAATCGGCCCCATGCGCCGGGCGGCCATCAGCATCAAGCCCAAGGTCATTTCGGCCACGGCACGGCTGTTGACGCCGGGCATGTTGCACACCGCCACGCCCTGCTGTGCGGCCGCAGGCAGGTCAATGGTGTTGACACCCACACCGATTTTTTGCACCAAGCGCAGGGCCGGGTTGGCTTGCATGCGATCGGCGGTGACCGGCTGCAACACATGCCACAACACATGGGTGCCCGGCCAATGCTGGGCAAACGCCTGGGCATCGCTTTCGGGACAACACACCACTTGCCAATCGCTGGGGACTTGGGTTTTCAGCCAAGCCATCAACTCGGGGCTGGCGTTGAAATGGAACAAAACCTTCATCGCATCAAGCCTTGGCCAACCAGGGAAACAAATGGGCCCGCGGGTAGGCCGGGCAGCGACCGAGGTCTTGCTCTATGCGCAAGCCTTCGTTCCATTTGGCCATGCGCTCAGAGCGCGAAAAGCTGCCCACCTTGAGTTGCGGCACACCCCAGCCCACGGCCATGTGGACGATGCTCACGTCCTCGGTCTCGCCAGAGCGCGCCGAAATGATGCCATCCAGGTGAAGTTTTTTTGCCACGTCGAGGGCTTGTTGGGTTTCCGTGACAGTGCCCACCTGGTTAGGCTTGATCAGCACCGCATTGCACGCCCCCAGCGTGGCGCGCTCTTGGATGCGCGGGGCATGGGTGACAAAAAAATCATCGCCAATGATTTGCAAGCGGTGCCCCAGGGCCTGGGTCATGGCGCGCATGCCTTCGATGTCGTCTTCGGCAAAACCGTCCTCCATCGAAATGATCGGGTAGTCGTGGGCCCACCGGGTGTAGAGCGCCAACAACTGATCGCGATCGAAGCGTCGGTTTTCGCTGCGCCAGTGGTAAACCCCGTTGTCGTGGTACTGGGTAGAGGCCAAGTCCAGGCCAATCGACACATCCCGCCCTGGCCGAAAACCAGCGGCTTCAATGGCTTTGACCAAGGCTTCAATGGCCCCCTCATTGGAACCAAATTGGGGCCAAAACCCACCTTCGTCGGCCACGCCCAAGTTCTTGCCTTGTTGGGTCAAGGCCTTGCCCGCCGCGTGGTAGACCTCGGCCACCCATTCCAGGGACTGGGTGAAACTGTTGGCCCCATTTGGAATGGCTAAAAAGTCCTGCAAATCCACGCTGCCCTTGGCATGGGCGCCGCCACCAAAAATTTGAATCTCCGGCAAGGGCAAGCCCACTTCATCGCTGCCTGACAAATAGCGCCACAAAGGCAAGTCCGCATGGCGACTGGCCGCCCACAAACACGCCAAGGACACGGCCGTCAGGCTGTTGCCGCCCAAACGCGACTTGTCGGGCGTGCCATCCAAGTGGCACATCGCCGCGTCGATGCCAGCTTGGTCGGTGATGTCCATGCCTTGCAAGCCAGGGGCAATCACCTCGTTGACCGCGCGCACCGCCGTGGCCACGCCCAAACCTTTGAAACGCGTGCCGCCATCGCGCAACTCTTTGGCTTCACCCGCGCCGGTCGAGGCACCCGCCGGTGCAATGGCGCGCCCCACCTCGCCACTGGTCAGTTGGACTTCTGCCTCAATGGTGGGGCAGCCCCGAGAATCCCACACGGAACGGGCGCGTACAGACTGAATGCGGCTCATGGTGTCAATGCTTTCAAAGTGATTTCCCAAACAGCACCCAAGGATTGTCGCGGGTGCAGCAACGCCTCCATCGCGACTTGGCGCACCACATCGCGCTGCGCGGGGGTGGTGAGGTATTCCACCGGGGACTTTCCGTCCACGCGCGCCAGCATCAACGCTGGGAGCAAATGCGCAGCCCGCGTTTCAAACGCTGCCAGCGGCTCCCATTGCACGCTGGGCAAATAGGCCTGCACCATGGCTTCAAAAGCCTGGCCCCAAAGTGGCATGCACTGGGGCAAGAGCACCGCTTTGAGCAACAAATGGTTGAGGCAAAAAGCCAAGTCAAAAGCCGGGTCACCGTACCAAGCACATTCGGCATCCAAAAAAACCGGGCCCTGGGGTCCACACAAAATATTTTTTGGGCTGATATCGCCATGCACCAAGGCCAGGTGGGTGTGGGCGGTTTGATCGCAAATGGCTTGCAAACGCGCTGCACATTCAGGGTGGCGCAAGGCGGTGGCCAACAAATACGGCTCCAAACGCAGCGAATGAAACTCCACATCGCTTTTGAACAACTCAGCCAAGCGGGGCTGCAGCGCCGTGTGCGAATGGATTTGTCCCAGGCATGCACCCACCAATGCCGCAAATTCAGGCGCCACTTGCGCTTGCAGCAGCTGGCTTTTCCAAACCGGGTGTTGGTCTGGCGCCAGAAAGCCCATGAAGAACAGCCCCGATTCCGCGTCGCGACCCAGCATGTGCGGCACATTTTTAGCGAAATGCGGGCCCACCTCTTGATACCAGGCGTATTCGTAGGCATTGCGGGACAAGGGCGCTTGCCAATCGGCTGACACTTTGAGTTGGCTCAGCGCGCGCTTGGCGCAAATGCTGTGATCGGCAAAATCAATGCGCCAAATGTCCGACGACACGCCGCCAGTCAGTTGCACCATGTCCACCACTTTTTGGCCCTGATCCAAACCGAGTTTGTGCAAGGCGGCCAGCACATCGCTGGGGTTGGCTGAATCCGCAGCGTGCATGTGGGGTGAAGTTGGCGCGCTCACCGCGATTCGGCCACCACCGGGTTGCGCAGCACGCCAATGCCTTCGATCTCCACCTCAACCACATCGCCAGGCCGCATGGGGCCGATGCCTTCGGGGGTGCCGGTGATGATCACGTCGCCGGGTCGCAAGGTGATGGCCTGGCTGATGTAAGAGACCAAATGGGCCACATCGAACACCAAATCCGCGGTGTTGCTGCTTTGCTTCACCTCCCCGTTCAAGCGCGTGGCAATGGCCAACTGCCGGTGGTTCAGGCCGGTGGCAATGACCGGCCCCAGGGGGCAAAACGTGTCAAAGCCCTTGCCAATCAGCAAGCAGCCCGCAGCCATTTCGTCAAATTGAATGGGTCTTTCGCTGACATCGTTGGCACAGGTGAAACCAAAAATATGTTGATCCACATCTTCCCGCGCAATGCGCCGCCCACCGCGACCGATGATGACCGCCAATTCGCATTCAAAGTCCACCCGCTGACCCTCCAACGGATAAATGATGGCTTCATCCGGTCCAATGGCTGCGCTGTCGGGCTTCATGAAGGTGGCGGCCCGGGTGGGCAAAGCCTGTCCCGTCTCTTTGGCATGGGCGGCGTAGTTGAACCCCACACCAAAAATGCGCGGCCGCTCCAGCGGACACAGCAGCCGCACCTGATCATGGGCGTCGATGTGCTCGGTGCGCACCAGATGATCGAACGGCGCGCCCTGCAAACGCCGCCATTGCGAAGGCGATATTTGCTCACCATAAAAAATTTCGCTGCCCTTGGCATAGCGACCAATGATCATTTGCGTTCCCCTTCTCTCGTGCGTGATCGCTGCCTGCCCACTCAAGGCGAAGACACAGGTGAATCTTGCAAGGCCGCCTGGATGTGTTCGTCAGTCAATGGGCCGTCAAACACCAAAAATCTGGCAGACAAGCTCACAGGCTTTGCCCCAGGCTCAACGCTCAAAGCCTGATGCAGACAGGGATTGGCGGTCATCACCCCCCAGGGGCTGACATACCAATCGTGGGCGGTGTTGGCCGGCCACATCGCCATGGCCACGCCGCCCGAGTGACCACCACCCACCGAACCGGTGCACACATGCCAAGCCAGTTGGCCCATGGGCGCGGGGTGCGGCGCGCACCGGTGGCTGCCGCCGTGGATGGTCGCCATGCCAGGACCGATGCGGGCATTGAACCAAGCGTGGCGGGTCGGACCGATGCTCACTGACCAGTTGATCGCGGTCAGGCTAGACGTCATTTGCCATTGAAAGGCATTGAATGTCGGCAAATGGCGCACTGAAATAAGCCGCTGTTCGTCGAGCACATGGCGCCCATCGGGCGCCCCCCACTCGCGCGGACCATGCCACACCAAATGCTGGGTGATCCGCATGGTGTCGCCCTGCTCTTGGGCCTGGCATTGGGTTTGCACAATGCGCCCAGGCGCGCGACCTTGGAACACATCGTTGACGTAAAAGTTGTAGCTGTAAACCTCGGTGCCGTGCAGCGCTGGCACATGCACATTCACATGGTCAGCCCCGACCCAAATGGAATGGTGGTGGGGGTGATCGGCCGGGCTTTCGCTGGTCACCGCAAAACCCGCTGGTGTGAACACCGGATACAGGTAGTTGCGAAACGCGCCAGGGGTCAAGCCGAAAACCGGCTTGTCCCCCCACATCAACATGGTGCGGGTGCCCGCCGACCAAGCGCCCGCAGGCAGATCTATGTCTTCGCTTTGAAGGCGAAAACCCATCACCGAGCGGCCAGGATGCGACCCACCATCGCCTTGGTCTCGGCACTCTTGTTGCCGAACTCATCAAACAAGGGCCTGGCAGCAGCAAACCATTTGGCCGACTCATCGGCCGACAATTTATGCACCGTCACACCGGCCTTGACCAAATCGGCCAGCGCATCATCGGTTTTGGCGCGGTTCTCTTTGCGCTGCTCGGCAAACACCTCTTTGGCGCTTTGGCGCACCAAGGCTTGCAAGTCTGCGGGCAAGCTGTCGAGCCAACGGGTGTTGACACGCACGGCTTTGGGCAAAAACCAGTGGTAGCTGAGCGTCAGGTGCTTGGCTTGCTCAAACCACTTGAAACCCCTGATGGAGAAGAAATCGGCTTCCACCGCATCGATAACACCCGTGGACAAGGCCGTGTATTGCTCGGCATAAGGCAGCGGCGTGGGGTTGGCACCCAAGCGGCGCCAAAAGTCGACCCAAATCTTGATTTCAGGCACCCGAATTTTCAAACCCTTCAAACTCTCCAGGTTGGTCACCGGGCGCTTGGACAGGATGTGGCGAAAACCCACTTCGGCATATGCGACAAACTCCACACCGGTTTTTTTTCGCGCCACGGCCGACACCTCATCGCCCAGAGGTCCTTGCAAAATTTTGTCCACATGCGCTTCATCCTTGAAGATGAAGCCCGGCGCACCGCCGGTGGCGGCGATTTCGGGGGCCACCGACTCTTCGGTATCCGGACCGCCCACGGTGCCCTGGATGGTGCCAATGCGGCTTTGCTCGATGAGTTGGGTGTAGCTGCCCAATTGGCTGCCCGGGAAGTGTTGGGCATCGATGCGCCCACCGCTGCGGGCGTTGAGCAAATCACACCACTTTTGCAAAGCCAAGGTCAGCGGCGCGCCAATGGCCTCTGAGTGGGCCAAGCGAAAAGTAAATTTTTGCTGTGCCCCGGCCTGCCCCACCCATGCCAGTGGCAGCACACTGGCGCCCGCCTGAACAATTTGCCGACGGCTCACGCCGGATGATTTCAACAAGGTATGGGGGGGCATGCTGTGTCTCCTGTTTGGGTGGATGGATCAAGAAAAAACAAGTGCGCAAACGATAGCACGGTGATTTTGAATATGGTTATTGGTATTTACCATAGCCCCCACAGCGCATCGGTACCGCCAACGCCCAACAATGGATGGGGATCACGCCCCACGAGAAAAATTGATCAAAATTCCTTATTAATCAACGATTAATAATTCATTTGTCGCTGGACACCCCGAAGTGATGAGTCTTTGCGAACCCTGGCCACTGAGATGGGCGATAG
>JBEDFU010000063.1:0-4936 GCA_041174965.1 Pseudomonadota bacterium
GTGCGCACAAACTGGCTTGCACATCTTGGGGCGCCAAAGCGGGCCCAGCCGCCAATTGCTTGTCCAACCATTGGGCATGAAACAAGTCCCTGCCCGTGCTTTTTGGGGGTGGCTTGTGGAAAAACGGCTCTTGCATCCAGCGCGTCAGCAACTCCGCCTGCACTTGACCAGAAGCCGCCCAGCGCCCCGCATCGTCATAGGCCTGCCCCTTGTGGCGCTGGCACCACAAGTCCATCAGCACATTTCCCGGTCCGCAGTCAAAACCCAGGGCATCGCCTTGCGCTGACAAGACACTGAGATTGGCAATGCCACCCACGTTGAGCACCGCCAAGTCTTGGCCCACCTGCCCAAAAACCGCTTGGTGAAAGGCCGGTACCAAGGGCGCACCCTGCCCACCGGCGGCGACGTCTCGGCTGCGCCAATCGGCCACCACCGCAATACCGCTCAATTCGGTCAATAAACTGGGATTTTGAATTTGCAGGCTGTAGCCAATGCCGTCGTGCTGCCCAGGTTGGTGGCGCACGGTTTGGCCATGGGCGCCAATGGCGCGGATCTGCGCGGCTTGCAATTGGGCATCGGCCAGCAGCGACCGAACCACTTGGGCATACAAGCGGCTCAGGGCATTGGCAGCCAAGGCGCTGCGGTGCAGTTCGTCAGGTCCCGACTGGTTCAAGGCCAGCAGTTGGCTGCGCAGTGCTGGGTCAAATGGGGCGTGTTGGTGGGCCAACACTTGGAGGGGGCCGTTGGCAAAGTCAATCAGCACCCCATCCACCCCGTCCAGCGAGGTGCCGGACATGAGGCCGATGTACAACTCGGACATGCTTTATTGGATGTTGGCTGGCGTCAGGCTGGCGGCGGCTGCCATGTCTTTTTGCGCTTGCGCGGCATGCTGGCGAAACTGGGGCAATGCCGCCTCAGATACCGGGATGGCTTCGCTTTGGCGCGCCAGTGTCAATGGGTCTTGGTGCTTGCCATTGACCCGGAATTCAAAATGCAAATGCGGCCCCGTGGCCCAACCCGTGGCACCCACGCCCCCCAAGGTTTGTCCTTGCGAAACGTTTTGGCCCACGCGCACATCAATCCGACTCAAGTGGGCATAAACGGTTTTGTGTCCATTGCGGTGTGACACCGTGACCACATTGCCATAGCCGCCTTGTTGACCTGCGGCCTCAACCACGCCATCGCCCACACTGCGCACGGGGGTGCCCACGGGCGCGGCGTAATCCACGCCCAAATGGGCGCGCCAGGTTTGCAAAATGGGATGGAAGCGAAGCTTGAACCCACTGGTGACGCGGGAAAAAGCCAGGGGCGAGGCCAAATACGCACGGTGCAGGCTTTGGCCGCTCAAGTTGAAGTAAGCACCCTTGGTGGCTTGAGGTTCTTGGAACCACACCGCGTGATAGGTCTTGCCGTTGTTCAAAAACTGGGCCGCCAGCACTTTGCCAGCACGCAGGGGCTCGCCATCGGCTTCCAGGGATTCATAAACCACTGAAAAGCGGTCACCTTTGCGCAGGGCACGGTAAAAATCAATGTCCCCAGAAAAAATGTCGGCCAATTGATTGGCCACGTTATCGGGGATGCGGGCATCGTCAGTGGCGGCAAACAAGGAGCTCTGGATGACTCCGCTGGCCATGTGGGTCGAGGCTTGCAAAGGGGCATCTTGCAACTCGGCGTTGAAACTGCCGTTGGCTTGGCGCGTGACGCGCAAGCGTTTGAATTGGCGGCCGTCATCAGCCGCCCAACGGACCACCAGTTCGGTGAGCTGTTGCTGGGTGTTGGCACTGGCTTGCAGGCTGCGCCCGGCGCGTGCCAATAAATGCTTTTTGACCAAGGGGTCTTGGCGCAAAAACTGAGCTGCACTGGCATCCGACACGCCTAGGCGTGAGAGCAAGCTGTCAGCCGTGTCATTGCTGCGGCTCACATCGGATCGGTAAAGTTGGATCTGGGCCAGATCAGCGCCCAAGGGGTTGTTTTGCAGGCTGGGCAAAGTCTTTTCAATCACTTGCCGGATGGGCAGATCAGATGCATCTGGCCCGAGAGACGCCACCGCCACCGCACCACCGCCGGCCAGCAGCAAAAAGGCGGTCACGCCAGCCGCCGCCGCATGCGGGTGACGGCGGTGCCAGCTGTGCCATTCGGCCCACAGTGATAAGAGGATTGGTTTCAAATCTGTATTCCAGGGGGTAGACCCCACGCAGCCACTTAAAATGGCGAAAAACCGGCGAAGTATAGTCGTTCAAGGGCCCGGTGTAAACCCAAATAGATATATGAATCAATCGCCTGTATCCGCTTCTTCTTTGGCAGCCGAGGTTCAGCACGCCTTGGCTGTGAGCTTGCGGGGCTGCGAAGAGTTGCTGCCCCAAGACGAATGGGTTAAAAAATTGCAGCGCTCGCACACCAGCGGCACGCCCTTGCGCATCAAACTGGGCCTGGACCCCACTGCGCCAGACATCCACATCGGTCACACCGTGGTGCTCAACAAAATGCGGCAACTGCAGGATTTGGGCCATCAGGTGATCTTTTTGATCGGTGACTTCACATCGCTGATCGGCGACCCATCGGGGCGCAACAGCACCCGACCACCCTTGACGCCCGAGCAAATCAAGCTCAATGCCGACACCTATTACAAGCAAGCCAGCATGGTGCTGGACCCGGCCAAAACCGAGATCCGCTACAACAGCGAGTGGAGCGAGCCTTTGGGGGCCAGCGGCATGATCCAACTGGCATCGCGTTACACCGTGGCGCGGATGATGGAGCGTGACGATTTTCACAAACGCTTCCATGGCGGCCAATCCATCAGCGTGCATGAGTTTTTGTACCCGCTGATGCAAGGCTACGACAGCGTGGCCTTGAAAAGCGACTTGGAGTTGGGTGGCACCGACCAAAAATTCAACCTGCTGATGGGCCGCCATTTGCAGCAGGAGTACGGCCAAGAGCCGCAATGCATCTTGACCATGCCCTTGCTGGAAGGCTTGGACGGCGTGGACAAAATGTCCAAGAGCAAAAACAACTACATCGGCATCGCCGAAGACGCCAACACCATGTTCGCCAAGGTCTTGTCGATCAGCGACACCTTGATGTGGCGCTGGTTTACCTTGCTCAGCTTCCAAAGTTTGGAGGCCATCGCGGCTTTGAAGGCTGAGGTTGAGGGCGGTCGCAACCCGCGCGACGCCAAGGTCATGCTGGCCAAAGAAATCACCACCCGTTTTCACAGCGCGGCTTTGGCTGACGCTGCCGAGCAAGACTTTGTGAACCGCAGCAAGGGCGGCGTGCCCGATGTCATCCCCGAGGTGAATGTGAGCGGGGCACCCTTGGGCATTGCCGCGCTGTTGAAGAGCGCTGGTTTGGCGCCGTCCAGCAGCGAGGCCAGCCGATTGATCGACGGCGGCGGTGTGCGCATCGACAGCAGCGTGGTCAGCGACAAAGGCTTGAAGCTGGCGGCGGGTACTTATGTGGTGCAAGTGGGCAAGCGCAAATTTGCCCGCGTGCGCCTGAGCTGAACCCCACCTCGCTGATGAAGGGGCGGCCTATCATCGGGCCATGAAAAGAACCTTGGCCCTTGACTTCACGCCCCGGCAATTGCTGTGGGCCTCCATCGTGGTGGCCTTGATCACCATTGGCCTCAAAACCTGGGCGTGGTACATCACCGATTCGGTGGGCTTGTTGTCCGACGCGATGGAATCTTTGGTCAACCTGGCCAGCGCCATGTTTGGTTTGACCATGGTCACCGTGGCAGCGCTCCCCCCGGATGAAGAACATCCCTATGGCCACCACAAGGCCGAGTATTTTTCTTCCGGCTTTGAGGGCATCCTCATCATCGTCGCGGCCCTGGGCATTGTCTGGACAGCGGCCCACCGTTTCAGCGACCCTCAGCCTTTGCAAGAGGTGGGCTTGGGGTTGGCCTTGTCAGTGGGCAGCTCCATGCTCAATGGGCTGTTGGCCTGGGTCATGATGGGCGCCGCTCGTCAGCATCGCTCCATGGCCTTGGAAGCCGATGCCAAACACTTGATCACCGATGTCTGGACCTCGGTGGGGGTGGTGCTGGGCATCGTGTTGGTGCAATGGAGCGGCTGGCTGTGGCTGGATGCGGTGGTCGCCATCGGCGTGGCCCTGAACATTTTGAAAGAAGGCGTGCATTTGATCTGGCGCTCATCCCAAGGCTTGATGGACGAGGCGGTCGAGCCCGAGACCATGCAGCACATCCAAGGCGTACTCGACAGCTTTGCCCACCAGCGCGGGGCCACGGCCATCATCCGTTTCGACCACGTCACCACCCGCCGCGCCGGCCAACGCCGTTTTGTCGATGTGCACATGCACATGCCATCGAGTTGGTCGCTGGGCCGCGCCGCTGCTTTGCGCACCAGTGTCGAGCAAGCCCTGATGAGTGCCGTGCCGGGCTTGCGGGCCAGCATCCAGTTGCTGCCCAGCGATGTGGAAGCGCACTTTGACGATGTGCGCGACTTGAAGTGATGGCCCAGGGTGACAGGGGAACCCATTGATAATGCCCGCATGACCCAAGCCTTTAGCGCACTGTCTCTTTCCCCCGACACCCTCGCCAACCTCGACCAACTCGGCTACACCGAGATGACCGCCATTCAAGCCGCTAGTCTGCCCTTGGCCTTGGCGGGCAAAGACCTGATCGCCCAAGCCAGCACTGGCAGCGGCAAAACCGCCGCCTTTGGTTTGCCACTGGTTGAAAAACTCACCGCCAACTTTCACGCGGTGCAAGCGCTGGTGATGTGCCCCACCCGCGAATTGGCCGATCAAGTCACCACCGAAATTCGGCGTTTGGCCAGAGCAATCGCCAACATCAAAGTGGTGACGCTGTGCGGCGGCGTGGCCTTGCGTGGCCAAGAGCAAAGCCTGCAACACGGTGCCCATGTGGTGGTCGGCACGCCAGGACGTATCTTGGACCATTTGACCCGTGGCAATTTGC
>JBEDFU010000064.1:0-31737 GCA_041174965.1 Pseudomonadota bacterium
GCTTGTAGGCCGCACGGGCTCGAAACCCTTCTTTTTGCGCCAACTTGACGTATGGGTCGTTGACATGGTCATTGAGCCACGACTTGTTGACTTTTTTGCTTTTGGTTTTGATTTTCATGGGCCAGCCTGGGTCGGGGGATAATACTTGCCATGCCCGCCATATTTCTCACTCCCGCTCAGCGCAAAGAACACCGCGCCCTCGCCCACCACCTGGACCCGGTCGTGATGATTGGCAACGATGGATTGACCGCCTCTGTGCAAAAGGAAGTGGACGCCGCTTTGCATGCCCACGGCCTGATCAAAATCCGCGTCTTGGGTGACGACCGTGCCGCCCGCGAGGCCATGTGGCAGCAGTTGGCCGAAGCCTTGAATGCAGCGCCCATTCAGCACATTGGCAAGTTGCTGGTGCTTTGGCGCCCCAAAGCCGAGAAAAAACGCGTCATCGACGAGGACCGCATGCCCGGCCCGCGCGAGGTCAAGGTGCTCAAATACAGCAGCCGCGGCGGTCAACGGCCAGAGGTGAAACGGTTGCAAGTGCTGGGCAACCAGCGCTTGACGGCGGGTGGCCAAGTCAAGCGGGCCAAGCCCAAGCAGCGCTCCATCAAGAAAACCAACCAAAGCTGAACCCCAGAGCTCAG
Source organism: Pseudomonadota bacterium (assembly GCA_041174965.1). Lineage (GTDB taxonomy): Bacteria > Pseudomonadota > Gammaproteobacteria > Burkholderiales > Burkholderiaceae_C > Limnohabitans. Next base: position 639 of record JBEDFU010000064.1, read on the forward strand.
GCGGCAAGCTTCAGGCCTGGGGGCCCGGCGTGCTGGGGGACATGGGCAAGTGCCCATGCGGCATGACCGGACTGTTGCGCCACACATGAACCGTCAAGCAGGCCCATTGCAGCAACCAAAAACCAGTGCCTAAGCTGTGCCACAGCGCCAGGTTTTCCCGGGCGACGATCCGGGGCGCAATGCCCCATTCCACCATGGCCGCCAACATCATCGCGGCCAGAATCAAAACACGGGGTGCATGCACACGACCTTGCTGTTGATCCAACTTCCTTTGAGCCCAAAGGCAATACACACCGCACAACAAACCCACCCAGGTTTGGGCGCTGAACAGCTGAGCGGCCAAACCACCGGCCATGGCCTTGGTCGGGGCATGGGCAAACAGCAATGGCACGACCCATGCGCCCAAGGCCGTCAGGCTGCCCCACCACACGGCAGCGACCAGCCACAAGCTGCGCTGCCAAGCCATCAAAGGTACGACACCTGGATGATTTCGTAACGACGTTGGCCACCTGGGGCCTGAACCACCGCCACATCACCACTTTCCTTGCCGATCATGGCGCGCGCGATGGGGCTGCTGATGTTGATCAGCCCCAACTTGAGATCGGCCTCGTCTTCGCCCACGATTTGATAGGTGACACGGTCGCCGGAGTCCTCATCTTCCAACTCGACGGTAGAGCCAAACACCACTTTGCCCTCGGCGTTCAGACCCTTGGGGTCAATGACAGACGCCATGGACAACTTGCTCTCGATGTCTTGAATGCGCCCCTCGATGAAACCCTGGCGGTCTTTGGCTGCGTCGTATTCAGCGTTCTCGCTCAAATCACCCTGGGCGCGAGCCTCGGCAATGGCTTGAATCACCGCCGGGCGATCCACCGTTTTGAGCCGGTGCAACTCTTCCTTGAGTTTTTCGGCGCCGCGCAAGGTGATGGGAATGGTGGCCATGTCTCGACATCCTAAAAAAAACCGCCGGGGGTCGCCCCCCAGCGGTGTGTTGTTATGGGTAAATTATGCCGCCAATTGGGCGTGCAACTCCTGGACCGAATAAACCTCGAGGTGGTCCATGTGCTGCATGCCTTGCACAGCAGCCTCCGCACCGGCAATGGTGGTGAAGGTGGTGACCCGGGCCAGCAGTGCAGAGGTGCGAATTTGCCGCGAATCGGCAATGGCATTGCGCCGCTCTTCCACCGTATTGATGACCAGCGCGATCTCATTGTTTTTAATCATGTCCACCACATGCGGGCGGCCTTCGGTGACTTTGTTCACCGCCACCACGGCCAAACCGGCGGCAGCAATGGCCTGGGCGGTGCCCTTGGTGGCCACCAAGTCAAAACCCATGGCCACCAAATCGCGGGCCACGGCCACTGCGCGGGGTTTGTCGTTGTTTTTCACGGTCAAAAAAACCTTGCGCACCGCATCGGTGGGGCGTGGCAATTTGGTGCCCGCCCCCATTTGGCTTTTGACAAAAGCCTCGCCAAAGGTTTTGCCCACGCCCATGACCTCGCCAGTGGATTTCATCTCTGGGCCCAAGATGGTGTCCACGCCGGGGAATTTGACAAACGGAAACACCGCTTCCTTGACGCTGAAATAAGGGGGCGTGACTTCCCGGGTCACCCCTTGGCTGGCCAGGCTTTGGCCGACCATGCAGCGCGCGGCCACCTTGGCCAATTGAATGCCGGTGGCCTTGCTGACATAGGGCACGGTGCGGCTGGCGCGTGGATTGACTTCGAGCACATAAATCACGTCTTGGCCGTCCACATGTTGGATGGCAAATTGCACGTTCATCAGGCCCACCACATTCAAAGCCTCGGCCATGGCCGCCGATTGGCGTTTGAGCTCGGTCACCGTTGCGGAAGACAGCGAGTAAGGCGGCAAAGAGCAAGCCGAGTCGCCACTGTGCACGCCCGCTTGCTCGATGTGCTCCATCACGCCGCCAATGAAGGTTTTGCCCTCGGGGTCGCGCAGGCAATCGACATCGCATTCAATCGCATCGTTCAAAAAGCGATCGAGCAGCACGGGTGAATCGTTGCTGACCTTGACCGCTTCGCGCATGTAGCGTTCCAGGTCGCGTTGTTCGTGCACGATTTCCATCGCCCGCCCACCCAGCACATAGCTGGGCCGCACCACCAAGGGGTAGCCCAAAGCAGCGGCTTTTTCCAGAGCTTCAGGTTCGGTGCGTGCCGTGGCATTGGGCGGTTGGCGCAGACCCAGTTTTTGCAACAGGCCTTGAAAGCGTTCGCGGTCTTCGGCTGCGTCGATCATGTCGGGGCTGGTGCCAATGATGGGCACACCCGCAGCCTCCAAGCCCAAGGCCAATTTCAAAGGGGTTTGGCCGCCGTACTGAACAATCACGCCCAAGGGTTTTTCTTTGTCCACAATTTCGAGCACATCCTCCAAGGTGAGGGGTTCGAAATACAAGCGGTCGCTGGTGTCGTAGTCGGTGGACACGGTTTCGGGGTTGCAGTTGACCATGATGGTCTCGTAACCGTCCTCGCGCATGGCCAGGGCGGCGTGCACGCAGCAGTAATCAAACTCAATGCCTTGGCCGATGCGGTTGGGGCCGCCACCGAGCACCATGATTTTTTGGCGCTGGCTGGGCTCGGACTCGCACTCGTCCTCGTACGTGGAGTACATGTAAGCGGTATCGGTGGCAAATTCGGCGGCGCAGGTGTCCACCCGCTTGTAAACCGGACGCACCCCTTGTGCATGACGCTTGGCACGCACCGCCTGCTCGCTGCTGCGGGTGAGCTTGGCCAAGCGGCGATCAGAAAAGCCTTTTTTCTTCAAGGCCCGCATGTCTGCCGCATCAATGGCATCGAGCGCCGTGGTGTCGAGTTCCAACTCAATTTTGACGATGTCTTCAATTTGCACCAAGAACCAAGGGTCGATCTTGGTCAAGGCATGCACCTCTTCCACGCTCATGCCTTGGGCAAAGGCGTCGCCCACATACCAAATGCGGTCAGGGCCCGGGGCACCGAGTTCTTTTTCCAAGACCTCGCGGTCTTGGGTTTTTTCGTTCATGCCATCCACGCCGACTTCCAGGCCGCGCAAGGCCTTTTGGAACGACTCCTGAAAGGTGCGGCCCATGGCCATCACCTCACCCACCGACTTCATTTGTGTGGTCAGGCGGCTGTCGGCCTGGGGGAACTTTTCAAAGGCAAAACGCGGAATCTTGGTCACCACGTAATCGATGCTGGGCTCGAAGCTGGCGGGCGTGGCGCCGCCCGTGATGTCATTGCGCAACTCATCCAAGGTGTAGCCCACCGCCAATTTGGCTGCCACCTTGGCAATGGGAAAGCCGGTGGCCTTGGAGGCCAGGGCGGAGGAACGCGACACCCGGGGGTTCATTTCAATCACGATCATGCGCCCATCTTTGGGGTTGACCGAAAACTGCACATTCGAGCCACCGGTGTCAACGCCAATTTCCCGCAACACCGCCAAGCTGGCGTTGCGCATGATTTGGTATTCCTTGTCGGTCAGGGTTTGGGCCGGCGCCACCGTGATGGAGTCACCCGTGTGCACGCCCATGGGGTCCAGGTTTTCAATGGAACACACGATGATGCAGTTGTCCGCTTTGTCGCGCACCACCTCCATCTCAAACTCTTTCCAACCCAGCAAAGACTCTTCGATCAACAACTCATTGGTGGGCGAGGCCTCCAAGCCGCGCTTGCAAATGGTTTCAAACTCTTCAGCGTTGTAGGCAATGCCACCGCCGGTGCCGCCCAAGGTGAAGCTGGGGCGGATGACGGTGGGAAAACCCACCGACTTTTGCACCACCCAAGCCTCGTCCATCGAATGGGCAATGCCAGAACGCGCTGATCCCAAGCCGATTTTGGTCATCGCATCTTTGAATTTGAGGCGGTCTTCGGCTTTGTCAATCGCTTCTGGGCTGGCACCGATCAGTTCGACCTGGTATTTGTCCAGCACCCCTTGACGCCACAAGTCGAGCGCACAGTTGAGCGCAGTTTGCCCCCCCATGGTGGGCAAGATGGCATCCGGGCGCTCTTTGGCGATGATTTTTTCCACCGTTTGCCAGGTGATGGGCTCGATGTAGGTCACGTCGGCGGTGGCCGGGTCGGTCATGATCGTGGCCGGGTTGCTGTTGATCAAGATGACCTTGAACCCCTCTTCGCGCAAGGCTTTGCAGGCTTGAACGCCCGAATAGTCAAACTCACAGGCCTGCCCAATGACGATGGGGCCTGCGCCAATGATGAGGACGCTTTTGATGTCTGTGCGCTTAGGCATGCTGATCTCTCGGTGTACCGCTGTGAAAGGGCTCAACCCCCATTGGGTTTTGAAAAACGATGTACGGGCGCTGGGTGCTCATGCGCGCGCGTCCATCAAACCGACAAAGCGGTCAAACAAATAGGCGATGTCGTGCGGGCCCGGCGATGCCTCTGGGTGGCCCTGGAAACAAAATGCGGGCTTGTCGGTGCGGGCCAGACCTTGGACGGTGCCATCGAACAAGCTCACGTGCGTGGCGCGCAAATTCGATGGCAGGGTTTGCGCATCCACCGCAAAGCCATGGTTTTGGCTGGTGATGGACACCCGACCTGAGTCGAGGTCTTTGACGGGGTGGTTGGCGCCATGGTGGCCAAATTTCATTTTGAAGGTTTTGGCACCACTGGCCAAAGCCATGATTTGGTGCCCCAGGCAAATGCCAAAGGTGGGCAAGCCCGATTCGATCAAGGTTTGGGTGGCCGCAATCGCATAGTCACAGGGCTGGGGATCCCCCGGGCCGTTGGACAAAAACACACCATCCGGTTTGAGCTTCAACACCTCTTGCGCGGGGGTTTTGGCTGGCACCACCGTCAGGCGGCAGCCGCGTTGCGCCAACATGCGCAATATGTTGTGCTTGACCCCAAAGTCATAGGCCACCACGTGAAAGCGCGGCTCAGTCAGTTGGTCATATCCAGCCCCCAGCTGCCATTCGGTTTGGCGCCATTCAAAAGTTTGTTGGGTCGTGACTTTTTGCGCCAAATCCAAGCCAGCCATGTGGGGTGCCGCCTGGGCCGCAGCCAGGGCTTGCTGGCACAAAGCGGGGGTAACGGCCTGACCGGCGTTCAAGCCCATGATGCAGCCGTTTTGCGCCCCATGGTTGCGCAAATGGCGGGTCAGCTGGCGGGTGTCAATGCCAGCGATGGCCACCGTGCCTGACGCGTTCAAATAAGTGGACAAATCCTGCTGGCTGCGAAAGTTGGATGCCACCAAGGGCAGATCTTTGATGATCAGGCCAGCGGCGTGCACGCGATCGGCTTCCACATCTTCGGCATTGGTGCCGTAGTTGCCAATGTGCGGGTAGGTCAAGGTGACCAGTTGCTGGCAATAACTGGGATCGGTGAGGATTTCTTGATAGCCGGTGATGGCGGTGTTGAAGACCACCTCACCCACGGTGGTGCCCGGGGCCCCAATCGACTGGCCTTGCCACAGCGTGCCGTCAGCAAGCGCCAAGATGGCAGCGGGATGTTTCCCCTGTAAAGACAAAAGCACTGGGTTCTCCGAGGTTCGGTGACGCCCCAGCGCGTTCAAAAAATCCCACAGAAAACTGGTTTCGGTGGGATCTGCGTCGCTGCTTGTGAAAGGGGGATGCTGGAGATCGAGCTGAGGGCGTGCGGTTGGGTGCGAAAAGCGCCCCATTGTAACCGAGGGGTTACCCGAGCGTCGCCTGTCCCGCAGCACTGGCGTGCAAACACACGGCTGCCGCCGCCGCCACATTCAGCGACTCCTCACCCCCAGGCTGGGCAATGCGAACACACCGCTGTGCCGCTGCAAGCAGCGCGGCTTGCACGCCCTGCCCTTCATGGCCCAGCAACCAGGCACAAGGCCAGGGCAAGGCCATCGATCCGACACATTGGTGCAGCCAATCGCCCTGATGAGAACTCGTGGCCAGCATTGGCACACGCAAGGCCAAGGCGTCTTCCAGCGTTGCCGATTCGACCAAACGCAACGCAAAATGAGCGCCCATGCCGGCACGCAAGACTTTGGGGCTCCACAAGCCTGCCGTGCCCCGCAAGGCCAGGATTTGGGCAAAACCAAATGCGGCGGCACTGCGCAAAATGGAGCCCACATTGCCAGCATCCTGAACCTGGTCGAGCACCACGGTGGCCAACCCAGGCGCCATCATGGGGGCCACGGGCAAATCAATCACACAGCCCATTTTTTGGTCTTTGGCCAAAGGGCTCAAGGTGTCGAAGAGGGCGTCCGGCAACAACATGATGCGCTGGGCAGAAAGGGGGGACATCTGGCCCAGTTGCTCCCACATCGATTGGGCCACCACGAGTTGTTCCACCACCCAGCCCCGGGACTGTGCAGCGCGGCACAAATGATCCCCCTCCAGCCACACCTGTTGGCGCTTGCGATAGGCTGAGTTGTCTTGGGCCAAAGCACGCAAGGCCTTGAAGGCCGGGTTGTGGCGCGACTCAATGGTTTGAACCAGCGCGGCTTTCATTGTGACCCCCGAGACAACACGCGGGCCACCGGCGAAAAGCTGCGCCGATGCCAAGGCGTGGCCCCATGCGTTTGCAAAGCCAGAAGATGTTGCGCCGTGCCATAGCCTTTGTGGGCCGCAAAACCATAAGCCGGGTACTCAGCATCGATCTCCAGGCACCACCTGTCCCGCGCCACCTTGGCCAAGATGGAGGCGGCAGAAATGGCGGGCACCTTTCGGTCACCTTGGACCACCGCTTCGGCAACGATGTCCAGGGTGGGCAATCGGTTGCCGTCCACCAGCACCTTGTGGGGTTTGAGGCGCAGGCCCATCACCGCACGGCGCATGGCCAGCAGAGTGGCTTGCAAGATGTTCAAGCGGTCGATTTCTTCCACGCTGGCTTGGGCCACGCTGAAGCACAGAGCACGGGCATGGATTTCTGCGCTCAAACGCTCGCGTTGGCGCGGGCTCAGGGTTTTGGAGTCGGCCAGACCGGCAATGGGTTTCAAATCGTCCAAGATCACCGCCGCGGCCACCACGGGACCAGCCAGGGGGCCACGCCCAGCCTCGTCCACGCCGGCCACCAGACCAGGCACATCCCAGGGCAAGGCGACTTGCTCAGCGCGCCATGGTTTTTTCGATCGCATCGCTGGCCAACTGCGCGGTGTCGCGCATCAAAGAATGGTGCATGTCCACAAACCGCTGCTGCAAGTTCGCCAGCCGCTGGCTGGGCGTCAGCCAGTCGAGCACGGCTTGCCCCAATGCGGGGGGTGTGGCTTGGTCTTGCAAAAATTCAGGCACCAAAAATTCGGCAGCCAGGATGTTGGGCAGTCCCACCCAGGGCTGCAACTTTTGTCGCCGCATGATCTGCCAACTCAATGGGTTCATGCGGTAAGCAATCACCATGGGGCGCTTGAACAATGCCGCCTCCAAGGTGGCGGTACCACTGGCGACCAGGCTGACATCGCAAGCCGCCAAGGCCAAGTGAGAACCTGCCTCTGTAACGGTCAAGTTGACCACGCCCCCCAAGCGGTCGATGCAAGCCTGTAAGCGCGAACGCAAAGCCGCAAAAGTGGGCAGAACAAAATGCAAGTGGGGCTCTCTTTTTTGCAGCCAAGCGGCCGTCTGCAAAAAAATGGGGGCCAATTGATCGACTTCGGAGGCCCTGCTGCCAGGCAACAGACTCACCACCGTGGCCTGAGGGGGTAAGCCCAATTGCCGGCGCGCCGCGTCCTTGTCGGGCTCCATCGGAATGGCCGCTGCAAAAGGGTGGCCCACATATGTGCTGGCGATGCCATGCGCCAACAGCAAAGCCGGTTCAAACGGAAATAGGCACAACATGTGTCGCACGCTTTGGCGGATTTTTTCCAAACGGTGGGCGCGCCAAGCCCACACCGATGGGCAAACAAAGTGCACAGTGGGCACACCAATAGACAACAGTTGACGCTCCAAGTCGAGGTTGAAATCGGGCGCATCGACACCGATAAAAACTGCCGGTGGCTCAGCCTGCAGACGCGCCAATAACTGGCGGCGAATGGCGACGATGCCCCGGTAATGGCGCAATACCTCGATATAGCCACGCACCGCCAAACGCTCATGGGGCCACCAAGCCTCAAACCCTTGCTCGACCATGCGTGGCCCGCCTATGCCGCAAGAGAGGGCTTGGGGCCATTTGTGGCGCAGGCCCTTGAGCAGCATGCCGGCCAACATATCGCCCGATGCCTCGCCCGCCACCATGGCAAATGTGGGCGCATGCCGATCGGTCATGGTTTGAACAAAGCCCGGTGGAAACGGTGCTCAGCGGACGATGCCACGCTGGGGCGAGACCAATCGCAAAAAATCCAGCATCAGGCCCACGTCCCCTTGGGTTTGTGGGTTGCCCAGCGCCTCAATGGCTTGGATGGACTGCTCCAAAGACAAGTCGCTGCGGTAGAGCGCCTTGTGCATCGCTTTGACCGCCGCGATGCGCTCAGGCCCAAAACCCCGTCGGCGCAGGCCTTCGAAATTCATGGATCTGGCTTGCGCAGGCTGTCCTTGGCACATCACAAAGGGGGGTAAATCGGCAAACAACAAAGAGTTCATGGCCGTGAAACTGTGCGCTCCCAAACGGACAAACTGATGCACCACGGTGAAGCCGCCCAAAATCACCCAATCCCCCACCTCCACATGACCGGCAAGTTGGGTGTTGTTGGCAAAAATGGTTTGATTACCCACCAGACAGTCATGGGCCAGATGAACATAGGCCATGATCCAGTTGTCGTTGCCCAATCGGGTGACGCCACCACCACCGGGCGAGCCGATATTGAAAGTGCAAAACTCACGAATGGTGTTGCCGTTGCCAATCACCAACTCGCAGGGTTCACCCTTGTATTTCTTGTCTTGGGGAATCGCGCCCAAGGAGTTGAACTGAAACACCCGGTTGTTGCGCCCGAGCGTGGTGTGGCCTTCAATCACGCAGTGGGCGGCCACCGTGGTGCCCGCGCCAATGCGCACATGCGGGCCAATCACAGTGTATGGGCCGACCTGTACCGAACTGTCGAGTTCGGCTTTCGGGTCGATCAACGCAGTGGGGTGGATCAGGGGGAAAGTAGACACGTTGATGGACTCGCTTCAAGCAATGGTGCGCATGGTGCACATCAACTCAGCTTCTGCGGCGATGTCCTCACCGACTTTGGCACAGGCCTTGAACTTGAAGATGCCTGCCTTCATGCGATCGAGCGTGACCTCCAAAATCAACTGGTCCCCCGGCTCCACCGGCCGTTTGAAGCGTGCCCCATCAATACCGGCAAAGTAATAAACTGTTTTGTCATCGGGGGTGGTACCCAACATGTCAAAAGCCAGCAAAGCCGCGGCCTGGGCCAAGGCTTCCAACATCAAGACACCCGGCATCACGGGTCGGTGGGGGAAATGGCCCGAAAAATAGGGCTCATTGATCGAAACATTTTTCAAAGCTTTGATGCGCTTGCCCTTGTCAATTTCGAGCACCCTGTCAACCAACAAAATAGGGTAGCGGTGGGGCAGTTGCTTGAGAATTTGATGAATGTCCATGGTACGGCTCAAAGAGATGAAGGTGGGCGTTGTTCGAGCGCCTTGATGCGTTCGCGCAGACGGAAAAGCTGTTTCAAACTGGCGGCATTCTTTTCCCAGGCCGCATTGTCATCGATGGGGAAAAAGCCACTGTAGTGTCCGCTTTGATGGATGGAGCGCGTCACCACACTGGCAGCCGAGACATGCACATGGTCGGCCAATGTCAGATGGCCCAACACAATGGCGCCGCCACCCAAGGTGCAATGGGCGCCAATGCGGGCACTGCCGGCCACCCCAGCGCAACCCGCCAAGGCGCTGTGGTCCCCAATCTGAACGTTGTGCCCGATTTGAACCAAGTTGTCCATCTTGACACCATTGCCAACGATGGTGTCCTCCAAAGCGCCTCGGTCGATGCAGGTGTTGGCGCCCAGCTCCACAGAGTCCCCCAAGCGCACGGCGCCCAACTGCTCGATCTTGACCCAAGTGCCCTCATGCGGTGCAAAACCAAAGCCATCTGCACCCAGCACAACCCCTGGGTGCAAGATGCCATGCTGCCCCACCACGCAATCATGGCCCACGTGAACGCGGGCATGCAAACGGGTGTGTGCGCCAATGCGAGCGCCAGCCTCGACCACACACAAGGGACCAATGAGGGCTGTTGCATCAACAAAGGCTGCAGGATCAATCACCGCAGTCGGGTGGATGCGCGGCCCCTCGGGCAAAGGGTGATGAGCGCGCCACAACTGGGTCAATCGGGCAAAGTAAAGATAGGGGTCGGGTGTAACGATACAAGCGCCACGGCTTTGGGCGGCTGCTGCCAAAGCTGGAGACACCACCACACAAGATGCTCGGGTGCTGAGCAATTGGGATTGGTATTTGGGATGGCTGAGAAAACCCAAATCAGTGGGGCCGGCAGACCCCAAGGGTGCCAAGCGCTCAATCCAGGTTTGGGGGTCGCCATGCAACTCACCGCCCAAGGCTGCGGTGATTTGACTTAAGTACAGCCCCACACCGTGCCGCCGACCGCGTTTACTTGGTGCCGTTAATGGCTTTGATCACTTTTTCGGTGATGTCGTGTTTGGGGTTGATGTAAACCGCCTCTTGCAGCACCAAATCGTATTTTTCAGCCTCTGCCACTTGGCGCACCACGCGGTTGGCACGCTCCAACACGAGCTGGAACTCTTCATTTTTACGAGCGTTCAAGTCTTCTTGAAATTCGCGGCGTTTGCGTTGGAACTCGCGGTCTTGCTCGCTCAATTGACGCTGACGCGCCACGCGCTGGGTCTCTGACAAAGTGGGGGCATCGCGCTCGAGCTTTTCAGAATTGGTCTTGAGCGTGTTGCCCAAATCCATCAATTCCTTTTCACGCCGAGAAAATTCTTGTTCGAGTTTGGTTTGCGCCGCTTTGGCCGTGTTGGCCTCGCGGAAGATCCGATCGGTGCTGATAAAACCAATCCGGAATTCTTGAGCTTGGGCAGATGCCCAAGCACCCAGTGCCAAGGCCACTGTCATCGAAAGTGTTCGCATGGTGTTCATCAAAACGATGTCCCGATCTGAAATTGCAGTTTTTGTATTCTATCGCCCCGGAACTTGTTGATGGGCTCGGCCACGGCAAAGCGCAGGGGGCCGACCGGGCTGACCCAGCTGATGCCGGCTCCAGCTGACGTTCGCATCAAGGCCAAATCCGTGTTGTCATTGACGCCGTACACATTGCCCGCATCAAAGAATCCATACAAGCGCAAAGTGGGGTCATTGCCAACGCCGGGGAAGGGAATAAAAAACTCGGTGTTGAACACCAGTTTTTTGGCGCCACCCACCACCAAACCCGTGGTATCACGCGGTCCCAAGGAGCCTTGTTCAAACCCCCTCACCGACCCCAAACCACCGGCATAAAAGTTTTTATAAGTGGGCAACTCATAATCTTGCAAGCCTTGCGCCACCCCGACATCACCATTGATGCCCAAGGTATAACGCTTGGACAAGCTGAAGTACTGTTGATAAAGGGCACTGGCTTTGGCATAACGGGTGTCTGCTGCCACGCCAAACTCAGTATTGGCCCGCATCAAACGACCTTTGGTCGGAGCGATGGCGCTGTCACGGCCATCCCGCGCCCAACCCACCGTCAGGGGCACAGAGGTACAGGTCTTGTCATAAGAACACGAACCAATCAACGAAGCTGGCATGTTCGAGCCTGGCTTGGTGATGGTTTGCTCGCCAGCCAGCCCGACGAAAATCCGGTCCAGCTCAGTCATTGGAACCCCAAAGGTCACACCCGCATTGGTGCTCTCAGTTTGGTAATTGCCTGCTTGATCAATATAAGGTTTGATCGAGCGGTGCGACACAGAAAAAGTTCGGGATACACCATCTTCGGTGAAATAGGGGTTGGTGGTGGCCACCGAAATCACTTTGTTGTATTCGCTGGTGCTGAGTTGTATGCCCAAAAAGTTGCCGCTGCCAAAAATATTGTCTTGCTGCACGCCAAAGGTCAAAACCAGTTTTTCAGCACTGGAAAACCCGGCGCCCAATTGCAAAGAACCCAATGGTTTTTCTTCCACCTTGACCAACAGGTCCACCTGGTCGAAGCTGCCCGACACCTCTTGGGTTTCGATATTGACATCTTTGAAATAACCCAGACGCTTTAAACGGTCGCGCGAGAGCTTGATGCGCTCTCCGTCATACCAAGCCGATTCGAGTTGCCTAAACTCACGGCGAATGATTTCGTCGCGGGTTCTGCTGTTGCCGGTGAGGTTGATTTTGCGCACATAGGCACGCCTGGACGGGTCGGCCTGTAAAACCAAGGCGACACGGTTGGTGGCTCGATCGATTTCGTTGATGGCCTCGACGCGGGCAAAAGCAAAGCCAAAATTGCCAAAATACTCGGTGAAAGCGGCCGTGGTTTTGGTCACGTCCTCGGCGTTGTAGGCCTGCCCCACTTTGATGCCGATCATGGTCTTGAATTCATCGTCCTTGCCCAAGTAATAACCTTGCAATCGAACCGATGACACCGCAAACATTTCACCTTCAAAGATGTTGATCGTGACGCTCAGGTCTTGCTTGTTGGGAGAAATAGACACCTGGGTGGATTCAATGCGAAAGTCCAGATATCCACGGGCCAGATAAAAAGAACGCAAGGTCTCTAAATCTGCATTCAGCTTGGGACGTGAATAGCGATCTGATTTTGTATACCAACTCATCCAATTGCCGGAGTTCAAGTCCATCAAATCCTCCAGAGTAGAAGACTTGAAAACCTTGTTGCCCACAAATTGGATTTGCTTGATCTTGGCCATGTCGCCTTCGGTCACATTGAAGGTTAGATTGACCCGGTTGCGCTCGACAGGCGTGATGGTGGTGACAATTTCGACACCGTAGAGGCTGCGGTTGACGTACTGGCGCTTGATGTCTTGCTCGGCCAAATCGGCCAGAGATCGGTCATAGGGGCGTCCATCGGACAAACCAATTTCCTTCAAGGCTTTGCGCAAAGCGTCTTTGTCGAATTCTTTGGTACCAATGAAATCAATGCTGGCAATGATGGGGCGCTCTTCGAGCAACACGACCACCACATCGTCTTTGACTTCGATGCGGATGTCCTTGAACAAGCCCAGGCCGAACAAAGCGCGAATGGCTGCGGTGCCTTTTTCGTCGGTATAAGTCTCACCCACCCGAAAGGGCAAGGTGGCAAAAACAGTCCCTGGCTCAACCCGTTGCAAGCCCTCAATGCGAATATCACGCGCTGTGAAAGGTGAGACAGCCCAGGCCATGCCAATGGTCAAGGCACACAGCGTCAATGTTTGAGCAATTCGACACAAGGCTCGGGAAATCAAAGCATTCATGTTGTGATTGGGGTTTGAGATTGCACCGGAAGCCATTCTTCAAAAAAGCCAGCGAGCCACATCGTTGTAAAGGGCCACGGACATCAAAGAGAGAACCGCTGCCACACCCACTTTTTGCAGCCCGGCCATCCAAGCCTGAGCAGGTGGTGACCCTGTCACTGCCTCCCAAAGATAACACATCAAGTGTCCGCCATCCAAGACGGGAATGGGCAGCAAATTCAGCACAGCCAAGCCAATGCTGACAAAAGCCAGAAATGCCAAGAAAGAGGTCCACCCACGCTCAGCCGATTGGCCCGCCTGCTCAGCCATGGTCACGGGGCCAGACAGGTTGCCCCAGGAAGCCTGCCCCACCAACATCCGCGCAAAAATTTGCACCGTGGTCACCGACAACTCCCAACACCTTTGGCCCGCCAGCAGCGCTGCGTTCAAAGGATCATGGCGCACCAAACTTTGGGCTGGGGGCTCACCCAAACGCACCCCCACACGGCCCACCCATGCCTGGCCTTCCGGCGCGCGCTCAAGTTTGACTTCAATCAGCAATCCGCTATCGCCGCGGCGCTGCACCTCCCAAATTTGCACTTTGGGCGGGTCTGTTTGGCCCGCCTGGCGGATGAGTTGGCGCAATTCACTGGCGTCCTCGGGCGCTTTACCGTCCACCCGCAAAACGCGGTCGCCGCGCTTGATGCCTGCAGCCTGGGCCACACTGCCCACAACCACCTCGGTCACGACCGGGGCCGTCCATGCCCCTTGCAAACCCAGGTTGCGAAGCCATTGGGCATCACTGGTGTCAGATGGCGCTTGCGTCAAGTCGATTTGAACCAAGCGTTGTCGGCCTGTGTCACGCGACTGCACCACCACATCCATCACCGCGCCGACGTTTTGCATCAATGCCCAATTGAAATCTGACATCGATAAAACATCTTTTGGAGCGCCACCATCAGTGGCCACGCTCAACACCTGATCACCACTGCGCAAACCCGCTTGGTCGGCCAGAGATGCAGGCGCAGGCTTGGCCAAGATGGCTTGGGGCATGGACACCCCCCAGACATTCAAAAACCACAGCAACGCAAAGGCAAGGATCAAATTGGCCAAAGGACCGGCCGCCACGATGGCCGTGCGACGCCACAAGCTTTGCCGATTGAAGGCCCGATGTCGCTCATGGGGCTGCACCTCAGACTCGGCTTCATCGAGCATGCGCACGTAGCCGCCCAGCGGAATCCAGCCCACCACAAATTCGGTGTCTTGACCATCAATGGGACGGCGAGAACGCCAACGCCAGATGGGCCGGCCCAAACCAATGGAAAACTGCAACACCTTGACACCACACGCCACCGCCGTGCGGTAATGACCGTATTCGTGCACGGTGATCAACACCGCCAACGCCACCAAAAAAGCAAGCACTGTCACAAATGTCGCCTCAGGCGTTCCAGCGCTGACACAGGCTCAAAGCTGTGCGTCTGGCTTGTTGATCGATGCCCAAGACATCCTCCAAAGTGACTGGCGCTTTGGGCAGGCAACTCGATAAAGTTTCCAAATTGAGGTGGTGGATTTGGTCGAAACGAATGCGCCCATTTAGGAAAGCATCCACGCCCACTTCATTGGCGGCATTCAAGACGGCCGTGGTACCTGGGGCCGCCCGCAACACTTGCCAAGACAAGGACAGGCCAGGGAATCGGCGCGGGTGATCCAAACTGTCAATGGCCTCAAAGGTCATCGCAGACAGGGTTTGGAAATCGAGGGCCTGCGCACCTGAAGCAATGCGCTCTGGCCAGCCCAAACCAAAGGCAATGGGCACCCGCATGTCGGGCGTACCCAGCTGAGCCACCACCGATGTGTCGCGGTACTGGACCATGGAATGGACAATGCTTTGAGGGTGGATCACCACCTCGATGCGCTCGGGTGCCAGACCAAAGAGATAGCGCGCCTCGATCACTTCCAATGCCTTGTTCATCATGGTGGCCGAATCAACGGATATTTTTCGCCCCATTTGCCAATTGGGATGGGCACAGGCTTGGTCAGGGGTGACCGATGACAACTCCTCAACCGGGCGCTGTCTGAACGGGCCGCCAGATGAAGTCAGGATGATTTTCTCCACCCGCGCATCCCAGGTGCTGGCGTCTTCGGGCAAGGATTGAAAGATGGCCGAATGCTCACTGTCAATGGGCAGCAACCTGGCACCTCCCTCGCGCACGGCGCTTAAGAAAACCTCCGCGCCCACCACCAAGGCCTCCTTATTGGCCAACAACAATCGCTTGCCTGAACGGGCAGCTGCCAGGCAAGAAGACAAGCCAGCTGCACCCACAATGGAAGCCATCACCGTGGTGACTTCGGTGTCGCAAGCCACTTGGTCCAAGGCAGCAGGGCCAGACAACACCTCGACCGGCAAACCCAGCTCACGCACTTTTTCGCGCAGTTGAACGGCATGGGGAGGGCTGCTCATGACCGCAAAGCGGGGTAAAAAACGCTGGCACTGCGCCAGCATGGCGTCAACCTGAACTGCAGCCGTCAACGCAAAAACCGAAAACAAATCAGGGTGACGGGCGACCACATCCAAGGTGTTGTTGCCAATCGAGCCGGTGGAGCCCAAGATGGTGAGGGTTTGTTTCATGGCGTGGCTCCGGCTTGCACCAGCATCAGGGCCAAAGGCAAGGTGGGCAACAAGGCATCCACCCGGTCCAGCACACCGCCGTGGCCGGGCAACAAGGCGCTGCTGTCTTTGACACCCGCGCTGCGCTTGACCAAAGATTCAGCCAAATCGCCCATCACGCTGACACCCACCAACAGGGCCACCCCCAAGATGGCCCATGCCACCGAATGCTGCAGCAGCATGCTAAAAACACTGGGGCCCCAACTGGACTGCTGAGCATCCAAAAGCGGCCAAATCAGCGCCAATAAGCTCACCGCCAAGACACCGCTGAAGACGCCTTCCCAACTTTTGCCTGGGCTAATGTGGATGGCCAGTTTGCGTCGGCCAAAGGCACGACCTCCAAAATATGCAGCCACGTCGGCCACCCAGACCAAGGCCAACACAGACAACAAGTAATTGGCACCCATGTGCTTGGACTGGCACAAAGCCAACCAAGTGAGCCACAAGACCAAGATGCCACCGACCCATCGGGCCACCTGGGGCCACAAGCCCCAACCCATGACACCGCGGCGCAGCATCCAGGAGCCGCCCACCAACCAACCCAAGCCCGCCAACCACCACAGCAGTGGCGGGGCTTGAGAGGACCAACCGGCCCACCAACTGGCAACACACAAAGCCAAGCAAACGCAGACCAAGATCAAGGAAGTGCGAGGACCCAGACCGTTCAAGCGCCCCCATTCCCAACTGGCCGCAGCCATCAACACAAGGGTGAGCAATGCCAAGGGCTCGGGGGGCGTTGCAAACAATGCCGGCAATAGAAGCGCCAACAAAACCAAGGCGGTGATGATGCGCTGCTTGAGCATGGAACCTTGGCCGTCTCAGACGGACATGATGTCCTGCTCTTTGGCCGCGATCAGTTTGTCCACTTCGGCGATGTGTTTGTCGGTGATTTTTTGAACCTCCGCTTCCGAACGCTTTTGTTCGTCCTCAGAGGCCAATTTGTCCTTGACCAATTTTTTCACTGCATCATTGGCGTCCCGGCGCAAATTTCGAATCGCCACCTTGGCGTTTTCGCCTTCGCTGCGAACCACCTTGGTCAGCTCCTTGCGCCGCTCTTCGGTCATGGGCGGCATCGGAACGCGGATCAAGTCGCCCATGGAAGCGGGGTTGAGGCCCAGATCGCTGTCACGAATGGCTTTTTCGATTTTGGCGCCCATGCCCTTTTCCCACGGTTGCACGCTGATGGTGCGGGCATCAAGCAAGCTGACATTGGCCACCTGCGTGATGGGGGTCATGTTGCCGTAGTAATCCACTTGCACCGAGTCGAGCAAACCCGGATTGGCCCGGCCAGTGCGGATTTTGGTCAGGCCATGTCCAAAAGCTTGAATGGATTGGTCCATTTTGCTTTCCATGGTTTTTTTGATGTCAGCGATGGTCATGCGACTTGTCTCCTGTGCTGAAGTTTGTTCAGGCGTGGACCAAGGTGCCTTCGTCCTCGCCCATGATCACCCGTTTGAGGGCACCATTTTTGACGATGGAAAAAACCTTGATGGGCAACTTTTGGTCGCGGCACAAGGCAAACGCCGTGGCATCCATGATGCCCAAATGACGCCCAATGGCTTCGTCGAAACTGATGGTGCTGTACCTTGTGGCAGAGGGGTCTTTGTGCGGATCAGCCGTATAAACGCCATCGACCTTGGTGGCTTTGAGGACCACCTCAGCACCAATTTCAGCCCCGCGCAAAGCGGCTGCCGTATCGGTGGTGAAGAATGGGTTGCCGGTGCCCGCAGCGAAAATAACCACCTTGCCTTCTTCCAGATATTGCAAGGCCTTGGGGCGCACATAGGGCTCAACCACTTGCTCAATGCCGATGGCTGACATCACACGGGCCGTCAAGCCGGCTTTGTTCATGGTGTCGGCCAAAGCCAAGGCATTCATGACGGTGGCCAGCATGCCCATGTAATCTGCTGTGGCGCGGTCCATGCCAACTGACCCACCAGCGACGCCGCGAAAGATATTGCCGCCACCAATCACGACGGCCAATTGCACGCCCAATCGGGTGACTTCTGCCACCTCTTCGACGATGCGCACAATGGTCGCGCGATTGATGCCAAAAGCATCATCCCCCATCAATGCCTCCCCAGACAGCTTGAGCAGTATGCGCTGATGGGCGGGCTTGGGCGATGGCATGTTCAGGTTCCTTGCAGATCAGTCAAAGTGTAATGGCAGTCCCAGGCAAAACAACGGCCAAGAACCAGGTCACACCGAACTTCCTGCCCGGCGTGACCTTGACTTTATCAAGCGCCTTGTTTGGCGGCCGCTACCTGGGCAGCCACCTCGGCAGCGAAATCATCGACCTTTTTCTCAATGCCTTCGCCAACCACATACAAGGTGAATGAGTGGATGGTGGTTTGGGTGGCCTTGAGCATTTGCTCAACCGTTTGCTTGTCGTTCTTCACAAACACCTGGTTGAACAGCGACACTTCTTTGAGGTATTTTTGGACCGATCCCTCGATCATTTTGGCTGCGATATCAGCGGGCTTGCCCGATTCTGCCGCCTTGGCGGTGGCGACCGATCGCTCTTTTTCGATCAATTCAGCAGGCACATCTTGGCTGGTCAATGCCACGGGCTTCATCGCCGCCACATGCATGGCCACATCCTTGGCAGCTTGCGCGTCACCGGTGTACTCGACGGCCACACCGATGCGCGTGCCATGCAAGTAGTGAGCGAAATCATGGCCGCGATCGAAACGCACGAAACGGCGCAGGCTCATGTTCTCGCCAATCTTGCCAATCAAGCCTTTGCGGACATCTTCCAAAGTTGGGCCAAAACCGTCTTGGCTGTAAGGCAGGCCGGCCAATGCGGTCACGTCGCTGGGGTTGTGCAAGGCCACCAACTCAGCCGTGGCGCTCACCAAGGCCAAAAAGCTGTCGTTCTTGGTGACAAAGTCGGTTTCACAATTGAGCTCGACCAGGGCACCCACTTTGCCATGGGCATGGGCAGCAACAACACCTTCAGCGGTGATGCGGCTGGCCGCTTTTCCGGCCTTGCTGCCCAGCTTGACACGCAGCAACTCTTCGGCCTTGGCCATGTCGCCCTCGGCTTCGGTCAAGGCTTTTTTGCACTCCATCATGGGGGCATCGGTTTTGGCGCGCAGTTCGGCGACCATGCTTGCTGTGATTGCGACCATTGGTGTTCTCCGTTAGATATTAAATGCTGTTCAAAAAATAAAGTTGTGAAAAAGGGGCTGCTCGAGCCCCTTTTGGCAACCGCCTGTATGGGGAAATATCAGGCGGAAGCGGCCTCATTGACCTCAACAAATTCGTCATCACCTTCGGTGACCGCTTTGACGATGTCATTGACGGCGTTGGCGCGGCCTTCCAAGATGGCGTCGGCGATGCCGCGTGCATACAAGGTCACCGCTTTAGAGGAGTCATCGTTGCCAGGAATCACGTAGTCAATGCCTTCGGGCGAATGGTTGGTATCCACCACACCAATCAAAGGAATGCCCAATTTTTTGGCTTCAGCAATGGCAATTTTGTGAAAGCCCACATCGATCACAAAGATCGCATCGGGCAGCGTGACCATGTCTTGAATGCCGCCAATGTCTTTTTCCAGCTTTTCGAGTTCGCGGGCGAACATCAACTGCTCTTTTTTGCTCATGGCATCCAAGCCCAGCTCTTGCTGAGCCTTCATGTCCTTGAGTCGCTTGATGGATGTTTTGACGGTTTTGAAATTGGTCAACATGCCGCCGAGCCAGCGCTGGTCCACATAGGGGACGCCAGCGCGCTGGGCTTCTTGGGCGACTGTGTCGCGGGCTTGGCGCTTGGTGCCCACCATCAAAATGGTGCCGCGGTTGGAAGCCAATTGGCGCACGAACTTGGTTGCCTCTTGGAACAAGGGCAGTGTTTTTTCCAAGTTGATGATGTGGATTTTGTTGCGATGACCGAAGATGAACGGTGACATCTTGGGGTTCCAAAAGCGGGTTTGGTGTCCAAAATGGACGCCGGCTTCTAGCATTTCGCGCATGGTGACTGACATGGTATTTCTCCAAAGGTTGGGTCTAAAATCCAGCCCTTCATTGGCCCGCTTGTCAAAGCGTGCCAACACCTTGTGGGGGCTGGTTTGGGATTGATTTATTGTCCGCAAAGGCCATTGCCCCACGCCAACAAAACCCAATGATATTAACACACCCACACACCACCCTTGCCCCCAGTGACGGGGTTGCTCCATGAAGGTCGCCGTCATTGGCGCGGGGATTGTTGGCGTGACCACCGCCTATGAGTTGGCTCGCCAAGGCCACAGCGTCACGGTTTTCGAGCGCCATGGCAGCGTGGGGGAGGAAACCAGTTTTGCCAATGCGGGCGTGATCGCGCCCGGTTACGTCACGCCATGGGCCGCGCCGGGCATGCCTTGGAAGGTTTTGCGGCATTTATTGGGGCGCCATGCACCAGTGCGTTTGGGCTGGCCCAGTGGCGCAGAACTGTCTTGGATGGCATCTTGGCTCAAAGCCTGCCGGACCAGCCATTTCTTTGCCAATCGAGAGCGGATGATGCGATTGGCCTTTTACAGCCGCGAACAACTGCATGAAACCACAGCCCGTGAGCGCATCGAATTTGACCGCTCTGAAGGCTATATGGTGCTGCTGCGCAGCGCCAAAGACCTGGCCCTGGCGCAAAACAGTTTGCAATTTTTAAGCGAAGCCGGTGTGACCCACAAACTGCTCGATGCCGCGCAAGCCCTGGCACTAGAGCCAGCATTGAACCCGGAAACTGCGCTGCATGCGGCCATCCACGTGCCCCAAGACGAGGTGGGCAATTGCCGTCAATACGCCCTGCTGCTCAAACAAAAAGCCGAGAACATGGGCGTGCGGTTTGCCTTCAACACCTCGCTGCAGCCACTTTCTCGCAGCCACCCCACCCAGTTACTCGTCAAAGGCGCAAGCGCTGCGCTGAGCCATGAGGCCGTTGTTGTCTGTGCCGGCATGGGCAGCTTGCCACTGCTGCGGCCAGTGGGTGTGCCACTGCCCATGATTGCCGTTCATGGCTACTCGGTCACGGCGGCCATTCGCAACCCCTTGGACGCCCCCCGCAGCGGCTTGATGGACGAACGCTACAAAGTGTCCATTTCCCGTCTGGGTCAGCGCATCCGTGTGGCGGGCAGCGCTGAGGTGGGAGGCTCTGCGCAAAAGCACAACCCGGCGGCTTTAGGGACTTTGTACAAAGTGCTGAGCGATTGGTTTCCCGGCGGGGCCAAAATTTCCGACAACTTGCAAATTTGGAAAGGCGCGCGACCCATGATGCCCGATGGCCCGCCGATTTTGGGCCCCAGTGGTGTGCCCGGTGTGTGGCTCAACTTGGGCCATGGCTCCAGCGGCTGGGCATTGGCCAGTGGCAGTGCCAAGCTGGTGAGCGATATGGTCAGCGGTCGAACGCCAGAAATTGACATGCGTGGCTTGGGCATCGAACGCTTGCGGTCTTGACACCTTCACCAGCCCACCACATGCAAAGAATCACGCCCCAGACTGACTGGCCTTTGTATGGCGTGACAAAAACACGGGCGATGGAAGCCCATGCCCTGAGCACCCAGCCACATCCCTGCCTGATGCAACGCGCCGGCGAATCCGTGGCCCGATTCGCCATGGCCTGGGCGCCGCATGCGCAACGCATTTGGATCGCTTGTGGCCCTGGCAACAACGGCGGCGACGGTTTGCACGCTGCCGTACATCTGCATCAACGGGGCAAAAGCGTTTGGCTCACGCTTTGTTCAGGCAAGCAGCCATCCATGGACACACTGGCCGCTTTGGATCGGGTTGAAAAAGCAGGCATCCCCATTCACGATCAAGCCCCCACCGACTGGGATTTGGGCATCGACGCCTTGTTGGGGCTGGGCCATGACCGCCCTCCAGAAGGCCGGTTGCAACAGCACTTACAACTGTTGCGCCAAGCACCCAGCCCATTGCTGTGCGTGGACGTGCCCACCGGCCTGATGTCGGACAGCGGCCAATGGTTGGACCCTGCTGCGAGCCCCCAACGCGCCTTCCCTTTGGCAACTTTGAGCTTGCTGACCCTCAAGCCAGGTTTGTTCACCCACCAAGGCAAAGATGCAGCCGGGGAGGTTTGGTTTGATGATCTGACCCACCCAGTCGGCCCATCTCACTCGCAAGATGCCTGGTTGATCTCGCCCGCTTCACTCCGGCCCAAAGCCCACCACAGCCACAAAGGCAGCCATGGCCAGGTGTTGGTCTTGGGTGGCGCACCCGGCATGACGGGCGCTGCCATTTTGGCCGGGCTGGCTGCATTGCAAGGGGGCGCGGGAAAGGTGTTCTTGGGCTTGCTCAACCCCCATGCCCTGGCGGGTGTGCAAACCCAATATCCCAGCCTCATGGCCATGGCACTGGACCCCAACACCAATTTGGCGCACACGGTGGTGTGTGGGTGTGGCGGCGGAGATGCGGTCCGCCCGCACTTGCCAAGGGTGCTGTCTCGGTCGGTCCAATTGGTGCTGGATGCCGACGCACTCAATGCCATCGCCCAAGACAGCGCCCTGCAAACCCTGCTGGCCCGCAGGGCGAGCGCTGGCTTGGCCACGGTGCTCACACCGCACCCCTTGGAAGCGGCGCGCTTGCTGGGTTGCGCGGTGGCACAAGTGCAACTGGATCGTCTGGCCGCTGCACAAGAGTTGGCCCAGCGCTGGTCGTGTGTGGTGGTGCTCAAAGGATCGGGCACCGTGATTGCGGCACCCAACGAAACACCGGCGATCAACCCAACTGGCAATGCCCGATTGGCCTGCGCCGGCACAGGCGATGTGCTGGCGGGCTTGGTGGGGGCTGCGATGGCACGTGGCTTGGCAGCAAGGCCGGCCGCGCATTTGGCGGTTTTCCAACATGGCCTGGCAGCCGAACGCTGGCCCGACAACAAAACATTCAGCGCCGAGGCACTGGCCCAAGCCGTTCGGTTGTGATGCGCCTGGTGGCGAACAAAGCGCTTGCGTTCAGCCCCGACCGGCGAAAGGCATTTTGGTGGCCATGATGGTTTGAAACATCACATTGGCCTCCAAAGGCAAATTGGCCATGTGCAAGACCGCTTGCCCCACCAAGTTCACATCCATCAAAGGCTCCACGGCAATTTGTCCGTTGGCTTGCAAAATGCCGGTGGCCATGCGCATGGCCATGTCGGTGCCTGCATTGCCCACATCGATTTGACCCACCGCGATGTTGTACTTGCGGCCATCCAAAGAGGCGGTTTTGGTCAGGCCCTTGACCGCATGCTTGGTGGCGGTGTAAGCAATGGAGTTGGGGCGCGGCGTGGTGGCCGAAATCGAGCCATTGTTGATGATGCGACCGCCTTGGGGAGACTGGGATTTCATCACCATGAAGGCTTGTTGAATGCAGTAAAACATGCCGTTGAGGTTGATGTCCACCACCTGCTTCCACTGCTCGATGGTCAGCTCCTCCAAAGGAACACCAGGGGCACCGACACCAGCGTTGTTGAACAGCACATCCACCCTGCCCCACTTTTGAACGGTGGCAGCAAACATGGCCTTGACAGAAACTGGATCGGCAACATCGGTGGGCACAACCAAGGCTTCATCGGACTTGGCCGCCAATTCGGCGACCACCGCGTGCAAGGGCTCTGCGCGGCGTCCGGCCAAGGTGACGCGGTAACCCGCGCCCAACAAAGCCTGTGCGGTGGCTTTGCCGATGCCCGTACCGGCGCCAGTGATGATTGCGATTTTGGGGCTGCTCATACGGTGGTCCTCTTGAATGCGATTTGTGTGGGGGTTCAGCGCTTTTTGCGCCCTTTGCCTTTGGCCACCGCTTTTTTCACAGCGGCCTTGAGGGCTTGGATGGGTGATTTTGCCGCACGTTGCGGCGCGCTGGCCTTGCCCAGCCCTTTGCCACTGCGCTTGCCACGGGTGGGTGGCGGAACATTCAAACCTGATGCCGCAGGGCCCTTGCTGGTCAAGGGCGTGCCTTCGGTGACCAAACGAAAATCGATTTTTCGACCATCCAAATCGACCCGGCTGACTTGGATACGCACCCGCGTGCCAATCGCAAACCGTATTCCGGTGCGCTCGCCACGCAGTTCTTGGCGCACCTCATCCAAGCGGAAGAAGTCACCACCCAACTCGGTGATGTGCACCAAACCTTCCACATACAAGTTGTCCAACGTGACGAACAAGCCAAAACCGGTCACGGCCGTCACCACGCCGCCGTACTCTTCGCCCAAATGCTCGCGCATGAATTTGCATTTGAGCCAGGCTTCGACATCACGGCTGGCTTCATCGGCACGGCGCTCAAAAGCGCTGCAATGCAAGCCTGCCGCTTCCCAACCACTGGCGTCGGGCCCAGCGGCAACGGGTTTGACCACCTTGGCCACGGCACCCGGGGCTGGTTTTTTCGTGATTTTGAATCGACCTGGGGGCTCTGGCGGCCGCACCGGCAACTTATAGGTTTTCTTGGCCAAGATGGCCTTGATCACGCGGTGCACCAGCAAATCCGGGTAACGGCGGATCGGGCTGGTGAAATGCGTGTAGGCCTCAAAGGCCAAGCCAAAGTGACCGCTGTTGGTGGGCGTGTAAATGGCTTGTTGCATGGAGCGCAGCAACATGCTGTGAATTTGTTGGGCGTCGGGGCGCTCTTTGGTCGCTTGCGCAATCGCCTGGTATTGCGCAGGGCTGGGGTTGTCGCTGATCGACAAGCCCAATCCCAAAGCCTTGAGGTAATTGGCCAAGGTCTCGCGTTTTTCGGGGGTCGGTCCCTCATGCACCCGAAACAATGCGGCGTGCTTGCTTTGCAAAATGAAGTCGGCGCTGCAGACATTGGCGGCCAGCATCGCCTCTTCGATCAACCGGTGGGCATCGGTGCGCACACGGGGCACGATTTTTTCAATCCGCCCGCTGTCGTCGCACACGATTTGGGTTTCGGTGGTTTCAAAATCCACCGCGCCGCGAACCTGTCTGGCTTGCAACAGGGCGCGGTAGACATCGTGCAAATGTTCCAAATCATGGATGCGATCTGGATGTCGCGCCGCCTCTGGCCCCCGGGTATTGGACAAAATGGCCGCCACCTCGGTGTAGGTCAACCGCGCATGGCTGCGCATGACCGCAGGGTAAAACTGGTAGGCGTGGACTTCCCCTGTTGACGTGACGAGCATGTCGCACACCATGCACAAACGTTCCACCTCGGGGTTGAGCGAACACAAACCGTTGGAGAGCTTTTCCGGCAACATGGGGATCACGCGACGCGGAAAATACACGCTGGTGGCTCGCTCATAGGCGTCCACATCAATCACCCCGCCAGACTCCACATAATGGCTCACATCGGCAATGGCCACGAGCAAGCGCCAGCCTTTGCCCCGCCCCACCCGTGAAGGCTCGCAATACACCGCATCATCAAAGTCGCGCGCATCTTCACCGTCGATGGTGACCAAGGGCACGTCGGTCAAATCAACCCGGTCTTTTTTGTCTTGTGCGCGCACCTTGTCGGGCAAGCTGCGGGTGAGGTCCAAACAAGCGGCTGAAAACTCATGCGGCACGCCATATTTGCGCACCGCGATTTCGATTTCCATGCCAGGGTCATCGAGTTCACCCAGCACCTCTTTGATGCGACCCACCGGTTGCCCGTACAAGCTGGGCAGCTCGGTCAACTCGACCACCACCACCTGACCGACCTTGGCCTGTCCGGTGGCGGCCTTGGGAATCAAAACGTCTTGGCCATAGCGCTTGTCTTCGGGGGCCACCAGCCAAATGCCCCCTTCTTGAAGCAAGCGCCCAATGATGGGCTGGGGTGGCCGTTCGATGATTTCCACCACGCGGCCCTCTGGCCTGCCCTTGCGATCGAGTCGCAACACCCGCACTTTGACGCGGTCCAGATGCAACACGGCGCGCATCTCATTGGGTGCCAAAAATATGTCTGCCGCGCCATCATCTCGGCGGACAAAACCGTGTCCGTCGCGGTGACCCAACACGGTGCCTTCGATTTCCTCCAGCAAACCTGCGCTGGGGTGACTGAATTGTTTGATAGAATTTCTCTCTTTCCTGAAATGCCCAGGTGGCGGAATTGGTAGACGCACTAGTTTCAGGTACTAGCGAGTAACATCGTGGGGGTTCGAGTCCCTTCCTGGGCACCACCTACATCAACAGCTGCAAATGTTTGCAGCTGTTTTCGTTTGGGGCTTTGGCCTTTTTGGACCTAAACAGCCTGAGCCACCAGATCGTGCCCCTGTGTATCCACAATGTGAACCGTGGTGAATTCTCCCACACGCAAGGATTTACTGGCTTTTTGCGGAGGCAAGATGCGCACCACGCCATCGATCTCAGGGGCATCGGCATAGGTGCGCGCCACAGCCCCCTTGCGCCCCAAGCCTGGCGCTGAGTCCACCAAAACCTGCATCCGAGCGCCAATGCGCTGGCGCAGTTTCTCCACCGACACGGCTTCAGCCACCGCCATGAAACGGGCACGGCGTTCTTCGCGCAGTTCAGCCGGGACCATGCCTGGGATGTCATTGGCCGCGGCGCCCGATACCGGGCTGTACGCAAAACAACCGGCGCGGTCGATTTGTGCAGCCCGCACAAATGCCAACAAATCTTCAAACTCGGCTTCGGTTTCGCCAGGAAAGCCCGCAATAAATGTGCTGCGCACCACCAGTTCAGGGCAGATCTCGCGCCAACGCTGCAAACGCTCGAGGTTGCGCTCACCGCTGGCGGGTCGCTTCATGCGGCGCAATACATCGGGATGGCTGTGCTGAAAGGGCACATCGAGGTAAGGCAAGATGCGCCCCGTGGCCATGAGCGGCAAGATGTGGTCCACACTGGGATAGGGATAAACGTAGTGCAAGCGCACCCAGGCGCCATGCGCTTGGGCCAAGTCGGCCAAGGCCTCGACCAATTCCAGCAACCGGGTTTTGATCGGTTTGCCATCCCAAAAACCCGTTCGATAGGCCACATCCACGCCATAGGCTGAGGTGTCTTGGCTGATCACCAACAACTCCTTAACGCCCCCCTCAAACAAGGCCCGTGCCTCATTGAGCACATCACCGATGGGACGCGACACCAAGTCACCGCGCATCGAAGGAATGATGCAAAAAGTACAACGGTGATTGCAGCCCTCGCTGATCTTCAAATAAGCATAGTGCCGTGGCGTGAGCTTGATGCCCGCCACACCCATGGGGGCTGGCATCAAATCGACAAATGGGTCGTGCGGTTTGGGCAGGTGCAGGTGCACCGCGTCCATCACCTCTTGGGTGGCGTGCGGACCGGTGACCGCCAGCACACTGGGGTGCACATGGCGCACCAAATTGCCACCTTGACCGTCATCACGCGCTCCCAGACAGCCGGTGACAATCACCTTGCCATGGACCGACAAAGCCTCGCCAATCGTGTCCAGGCTTTCCTTGACCGCATCGTCAATGAAGCCGCAGGTGTTGACGATCACCAAATCCGCGCCTTCAAAGGACTTGGAGGTTTGATATCCCTCAGCACTGAGTTGGGTGAGGATGAGTTCAGAGTCGGTCAAGGCCTTGGGGCAACCCAAGCTGACAAAACCCACCTTGGGTGGCGTGGCGCGCGGGCCCGCTGGGGCCAGGATTTCAGATATTGACATGCCCGCATTGTCCCCGCAATTCGAGCCTGGTGTGGTTCAGCGTTTCAGCCCCATGGCGGCCAGCATTTGTTCGGTGTGTCGGTTCATGTGCTCTTGTATTTGGGCCTGCATTTGGGCCACGGCTTTTTGCGACTGCTCCATGTAACCACTGATCATGTGTTGGACCGCAGGCGCCTGCATGCCGGCAAACGGTTTACCAGGGTTGCCCGACAAAGGCGAGACATGGGCGTTGTATTGCCCCACCATGTCTTTGAGCATGTGCATGTTTTTTTCAATGAAACTGCCCATGTGGGTTTGCATGGTGTGGCCATAAAAACGAATCATGTCGGCCAAGGCTTTTTCGGTGAACAAAGGCGAACCACAGGCCTCTTCCTCCAAAATGATTTGCAACAAAATGCTGCGCGTGAGGTCTTGGCTGTTTTTGGCATCCACCACTTGGATGGGCACCCCATCAATCACCCATTGTTTGATGTCTGCCAGCGTGATGTACGAAGAAGATGCGCTGTCGTACAGACGTCGGTTGGGGTACTTCTTGATCACCCGCGTTGATGAGGCATCGGCAACCCGGGTCTCAGGCGATTTTTTGACCATCCTGTTGCTCTCTTGTGGTGATGTATTGAAGGGTTTTGGGTCATTCTAGGAATGACCTCTCGCAATCAAATCCAGGTTTTCCCGGGGGAGCGGGCAAGCACGGGGTCAACCCATTTGCGGGCTGCACAGACAATGTGAAACTCCATATCTGCACATCAACAAGGAAAAAACCATGCCTGAAATTTACATCTATGCGGTGGAGGGTCGCAGCATGGATCAAAAACGCGCCTTGGTGAAAGACGTGACGGATGCCGTGGTGCGCCACTTTGATGTCACGCCGGGCGACGTGATGATTCAAATCATGGAAACGCCCCCCACATCCAAGGCCAAAGGTGGCATCTTGTTTTCTGACCGGCCTGGCGCACCAAGCGCCAAACTGGGACCGGCAGGTGGCACATGAAATGGCTGCTGCGTTTGTGGCTGCTGGCAGTGGGCTTGGCTTTTTTGCTGGGCCTGATGGTGATCGGCTTTATTCTTTTCGTGATCTCACTCTTGAAGTGGGCTGTGACAGGCCGCCGACCAAACATCATCATGGCGCTGAACAGTTATCAGCAGTGGACCCGAAAAGCCCCGCCTTGGGCCCAACCCCGAGGCCAGGCCCAGGGGGAAATCATTGATGCAGAAGCGAAGGTGGTCAAGGATGGCACACCCACATTACCTGCCACCCGTTCCAAAGGTCACGACCCCTTGTGAGTCAGGGTAACCAAGAAGAAGACAGACATGGAATGAATGAACCAAGCCACTGGTCAAGTGAGATGTTGCTTACTGGTGAAGCAACAAGGCATTGGTAGGCGCGATTGGACTCGAACCAACGACCCCCACCATGTCAAGGTGGTGCTCTAACCAGCTGAGCTACGCGCCTACAGATTCGAAGCGGCGGATTCTATCAGCATTCCACCACCCCATCGTGGATGGACCATCGGTGCAGGAACACGGCCCGGGCCATGCCCCACTTGCCAAGGGCATGAAAGCAGATTAAAAATGAGTTATTTTTAATTAAACAACCATGCACGCATTGCGCACCCACACGCACCCAAAGCCGCCCAAAGGATTTGGCCTGGCAGAGGTTTTGTGCGTGTTGGCTCTCACAGCGATCGGCGCGGCTTGGGGCATGTCGTCGTGGCAATCGGGCATGCAAAAGGCAAAGGTTCAGGCGGCTCGAGAAGGCTTTGTCCACAGTTTGCAATGGGCGCGAATCCAGGCCATCCAACAAGGCGTGGATCTGCGCATGGTGCGGTCCACCGACTGCCCTGGGATCAGTTCACAAGCCAGTGACTGGCGCTGCGGCTGGCGCGTGCTCACCTTGGACGACAAAACCCTGGCGCAGCAAAGCTTGCCAGAGGGTGTGGCCATGAAGCACAACCAGGGCACCGACAAACTCAGCATCAACCGCCGAGGAGAGCCGGGCACGGTGGGTGACAGCTTTGTGTTCAGGCCCCAAAACGACTTGCGCAGCTCAGTGGCCAGCACGGTGTGCATCAGTGCTGCGGGTCGGGTTCGCTGGCTATCGGGGGACAAATGCAGCAACTGAAGGTCCACGCTGTGGGCAACAGCCGTTGTTCGGGCTGGGGCTTGACCGAGGCCTTGGTCGCTTTGGGCGTGCTCTCCTTGGGGGTTCTGGGCTTGCTGTGGTTGCAAGGCAAGACGGCCATCTCATGGCGCAGCCAGCTCAACACCGAACAAGCCGCTTGGCTGGTTCAAGACATGGCAGAACGCATGCGCGCCAACCGAGGGCAATTGGACGCTTATCGCCTGAACTGGGGCCAAGCGCCCAACAGCGTGGAATGCAACAACCGCCCCTGCGCCTTGGTCGAATGGGCTTGGGCCGATCTGTGGGCATGGACCCGAGAAGTGCAAAGCCGCATGCCCGGCGCACAAACCCAGATCTGGCCTTCGCCATCCGATCCGCAACACATCGGCATTGCATTGGCCTGGCGCGACCCGGACAAAGCCCTGATGGAATCGAACACTCAGCCCCCGGGCCTGAACTGCCCGGCTCAGCACCGTTGCTTTTGGTTGCATGTGCGGCCATGAAAAAGCCAAAAAGCAATCCCCATCTGGTCTCATCTAGGGGGTTGCCGCGCCAATCCGGTCTGAGTTTGGCCGATTGGCTGGTGGGCCAAGCTTTGGCGGCCATGGTGGTGTTGGCCGCCATGGGCACTTGGGGTTTTGCGCAACAAAACCACACCCTGACGCAAGAGGGCCTGCAACAAGCCCAACAAATGAGCTGGGTGTGGCGCACCCTGGGTCAACACATCCGGCAAGCCGGTGCGGCACAGGCGACGCAAGTCCCTGCGGGCCCCATTGCTTTGTCCACCCCCACGCCCATTTGGGTTGCCACAGATGGCACGGGCACACAAGCAGACAGCTTGACCACGGCCCACCTGCGCAGCCTGGAAGGACGGGACTGCCAAGGCAACACCAAAGGCAGCAACAGCACCATGCAAAACCGTTTCACCGTCAACACCAAATCAGAGCTGACCTGCCTTGACGCATCCAACCCCAGCGCCAGCGCACAGGCCTTGGCCGAGGGCATCGAAGACCTGCAGTTGCGCTATGCGCAAAGCACCATAGATGGCAATGGCTTGACCCAATTGCAATGGGTGCCAGCACAAGCGGGCATGGTTCCCGACCAAGTGCTGGCCGTGGAAGTGTGCATTCGTCGCACGGGCGCACCGGCTTCAAAGGCCATGCCCAACACCTTGAAAGGTTGTCGCGGCGAAAGCCTGCCCAACGATGGCCGCGTGCGTTGGGTGCAACGCCAAGTTTTCGCCTGGCGCCAAGCGGCCAACCCAGCCCCATGAAACACCCCAAGCGCACCCATCAAGGCTGGGCATTGCCCACGGTCATGGCTGTGTTGGGTCTTTGTGCCTTGAGCGCCACGTCTTTGGCGCGGGGCTTGTGGTTGCATGCCAATTTGCTGCGCAGTGATGGCGACGAGTTGCGTGCGCGCTGGGCTGCAGAGGCCTTGCTGCGCGAAGCCGAACAAGATTTGCTGGCCAGCTTTGCGGCCATCAAGGACGCACGCCACAGC
>JBEDFU010000065.1:0-12109 GCA_041174965.1 Pseudomonadota bacterium
GAGCTGCTGGCCGGCAAATGGTCGACAAAGTGGCGCAAGCCACGGTCTTCTTCTGTGCCCTCAAAAAACGCAATGCCCCAGCCGTCTTGGTGCTGGTCGGTGATGCCCCCGCGCATGGCAAAGCCACTGAAGCTAAAAGTCACATCGGTGGGGTGGTTGCAGTTCAGGCCCAGAAGTTGGCACATGGTGAGGCGTTCATGGAGGCCCGATTTTGACCTGATCAAACCGGTTTTTTTCGACGGGTGGGCATCCGTTTGGATGGCCCATAGATGGCGGCATATTTAAATCACTCGTATCTTTAAAAATCATTTTATATACATAAATGTCATAAACAAACAAAAACTCAGTCGTTCCCTTTTGACAACTTGGCCTTCAGAATTCATGCATTCATTCAATGGAGAAAGCACCATGCCAACCCGATCAAATGTCATCAAGTCGTTCATTTCACTGGCTTTTTTAAGCATTTTTGGCCTGGCACAAGCCCAAAACGCCGCTGTGACCCTGCTCAATGTTTCCTACGACCCCACCCGCGAGTTATACGCCGATTTCAACAAGGCCTTTGCCGCCCACTGGAAAGCCAAAACCGGCCAAGACCTGAGCTTCAAGCAGTCACACGGTGGCTCGGGCAAGCAAGCGCGCTCCATCATTGACGGCTTGGACGCTGACGTGGCCACCCTGGCCTTGGCCGGTGACACCGACGCACTGCACAAAAACGGCAACCTGATTCCCAAAGACTGGCAAAAGCGTCTGCCGCACAACAGCACACCCTACACCTCGACCATTGTGCTGGTGGTTCGGCAAGGCAACCCCAAAAACATCAAGGACTGGGACGACCTGGTGCGACCCGACGTGAAAGTCATCACGCCCAACCCCAAGACCTCGGGCGGTGCTCGCTGGAACTATTTGGCCGCTTGGGAATTCGCCAAGCGCAAATACGGCGGTGAGGACAAGGCGCAAGACTTTGTGAAAAAGCTCTACCAAAACGTCCCCGTCTTGGACACCGGTGCACGGGGCTCTTCCATCACGTTTGCCCAACGCAACCAGGGAGATGTGTTTCTGAGCTGGGAAAACGAAGCCTATTTGTTGGAAAAAGAATTCGGCAACAAAGTGGATTTTGTTTACCCCTCGATCTCCATCCTGGCAGAGCCCGCTGTGACTTTGGTGGATAAAAACGTGGACAAAAAAGGCACCCGGGCCGTGGCACAGGCCTACCTGGAATACCTCTACACCGAAGAAGCGCAAGACCTGATCGGCAAGCATTTTTACCGACCTCGCTCAGCCAAAGCCCAGGCCAAGTACGCCAAACAACTGCCCAAGCTGAACCTGTTCAGCATCGATGAAGCCTTTGGCGGCTGGGACAAAGCCAGCCAGGTGCATTTTGCCGATGGTGGCAAGTTTGACCAGATCTACACCCGCAAGTGAAAAGCTCCTTTTTACTTATTCACATAAGCAAACAACGAATGATTCGTTTGAGATTTAACGAACCGCTTCCAGAATCGCGGCCATGACTGGATGGTGGTCGATCCAATGGGTCGGCCATGCCACTCTAGACATTCATCTTTTGCCCCGTCCCAGACCGGATCACCATGAAAAAACTCACTCACCTCACTTTGGTTGCCACCTTGGCCTTATCAGGCTTGGCGGCCAACGCGCAAACCTTGCTCAACGCCTCGTACGACGTCGCCCGCGAGTTTTACAAAGACTACAACGTCGCTTTTATGGCGCACTACAAAAAGACCACGGGCAAAGACGTCAAGATCGACCAGGCCCACGGCGGCTCCAGCGCCCAGGCCCGGGCCGTCAATGACGGTCTGGACGCCGATGTGGTGACCATGAACACCACCACCGACATCGACTTTTTGGCCAGCACCGGCATCGTGGCCAAGGACTGGAACAAGCGCTTTCCCAACAGTGCGTCGCCCACCACTTCGACCATGCTGTTCCTCACCCGCAACGGCAACCCCAAGGGCATCAAGGACTGGGACGACCTGATCAAGCCCGGCATCCAGGTGATCGTGGTCAACCCCAAGACCGGTGGCAACGGTCGCATGGCTTATTTGGCGGCTTGGGGTTACGTCAAGAAAAAGGGCGCGAGTGATGCACAAGCCGCAGAGTTCGTGGGCAAGCTCTACAAAAACGTGCCGGTGCTGGCCAAGGGCGGGCGCGATGCGACCACCATCTTTTTGCAACGCAATATTGGCGATGTGCTGATCACGTTCGAGTCCGAAGTCATCTCGGTGGACCGCGAGTTTGGCGCGGGTAAGGTCGATGCGATCCACCCGTCGATCAGCATCGTGGCCGAAAACCCGGTGGCCGTGGTGGAGCGCACCGTGGCCAAGAAAGGCACGGGCGCTGTGGCCAAGGCCTACCTGGATTACCTGTACTCTGAAGAGGCGCAAGAGATCGCGACCAAGCACGCGCTGCGTCCACGTTCGCAGGCGGTGCTCAAAAAGCACGCCCAAACCTTCAAGCCTTTGCAACTGTTCACGGTGGACGAGGTGTTTGGCTCCTTTGGTGAAGCGCAAAAATTGCACTTCAACGACGGCGGTCAGTTCGACAAGATTTACACCGTCAAATAAGTTATAGCCATGACCGCATTGCCCATTGCGGCACCTGCCAAGCGGCGGGTGCCAGCCAGGGTGTTGCCCGGGTTCAACCTGACCCTCGGCTTCACCCTCTTTTACCTGTGCTTGATCGTGCTGATTCCGCTGTCGGCCCTGGTCTTCAAAACCTTTACCCTGAGCTGGGAGCAGTTCTGGATTGCGGTGACCAGCCCTCGCGTCATGGCGTCTTACCGATTGACCTTTGGCGCTTCTCTGATTGCCGCCCTGGTCAACTTGTTTTTTGGCTTGTTGGTGGCGTGGGTGCTGGTACGGTACGACTTTTTCGGCAAAAAGATCGTGGATGCGCTGGTGGATCTGCCATTTGCCCTGCCCACGGCGGTGGCGGGCATTTCGCTGACCGCCCTCTTGGCGGGCAATGGCTGGGTGGGCCAATATTTGGAGCCCATGGGCATTGTGCTGGCCTTCAACCCCAACGGGGTGGTGATCGCGCTCATCTTCATTGGTCTGCCCTTTGTGGTTCGAACCGTTCAGCCTGTGCTCGAAGACACTGAAAAAGAGCTCGAAGAAGCCGCGACATGCCTGGGCGCTACGCGCTGTCAGACCTTCACGAAGGTGATCTTACCGACCATCGCGCCTGCGCTGCTCACGGGTTTTGCCATGGCGTTTGCGCGGGCCATTGGTGAATACGGCTCGGTCATTTTCATCGCGGGCAATATGCCCATGATTTCCGAGATCACACCCCTCATCATCATCGGCAAGCTCGAGCAGTACGACTACGCAGGGGCCACTGCGGTGGCTTTGGTCATGTTGGTGGTTTCTTTTGTGTTGCTGTTGATCATCAACGCCTTGCAAACTTGGCAACGCCGCCGTTCTGGAGCCCCCGTATGAGCACCGCCTTGACCTCCAAGAAAGTCCAGGTGGGCACCACCGAGGCCCGCTGGATCCGCTACAGCCTGATCGGGCTGGCACTGACCTTCATGTTTTTGTTTTTGATCTTGCCCTTGGCTGCGGTGTTCACCGAAGCCTTGCGCAAAGGCTTGGATGCTTACCTGGAAGCCCTCCAGGAGCCCGATGCCTGGTCGGCCATTCGCCTGACCTTGATCACCGCCGCCATTGCGGTGCCCATGAACCTGGTGTTCGGTGTGGCGGCCGCTTGGGCCATTGCCAAATACGAGTTCAAGGGCAAGTCGGTGCTGACCACTTTGGTGGATTTGCCGTTCTCAGTCTCGCCCGTGGTGGCCGGTCTGATTTATGTGCTGATGTTCGGTGCGCAGGGCTGGTTTGGTCCTTGGCTGCAGGCCCACGACATCAAGATCATTTTTGCCGTGCCCGGCATCATTTTGGCCACGGTATTTGTGACCTTTCCCTTCATTGCGCGCGAGTTGATTCCGCTCATGCAAGCGCAAGGCAGCGAAGAAGAGCAAGCGGCCATCGTCTTGGGTGCTACGGGCTGGCAAACCTTTTGGCGGGTCACTTTGCCCAACATCAAATGGGGGCTGATTTACGGCGTCATCTTGTGCAATGCCCGGGCCATGGGCGAGTTTGGTGCGGTGTCGGTGGTCTCGGGCCATATCCGGGGCCAAACCAACACCATGCCACTGCATGTGGAAATTTTGTACAACGAGTACCAGTCGGTGGCAGCCTTTACCGTGGCGTCTTTGCTGGCCTTGCTGGCGCTGGTCACCTTGGTCATCAAGTCGGTGATCGAGTGGCAGCACGAAAAAGACATGAAAGCCTCGGCCAACACGCCACCTGAGCGCCCTTTGGCATCGACCCCAGACGCCCTCGTCTGAACCCGACGGAAAGCATTTAAACCATGAGCATCGAAATCCGCAATATCCATAAACAGTTTGGCGACTTCACCGCGCTGAACAACGTCAGCCTCGACATCGAGTCGGGCGAACTGGTCGCGCTGCTGGGGCCATCCGGCTGCGGCAAGACCACGCTGCTGCGCATCATCGCGGGTCTGGAAACAGCCGACCAAGGCACCATCGCTTTCAGTGGCGCAGACATCACACATGTGCATGTACGCGAGCGCCAAGTGGGCTTTGTGTTTCAGCACTACGCCTTGTTCCGACACATGACAGTGTTTGAAAACGTCGCCTTTGGCCTGCGCGTCAAGCCCCGCAAAGAGCGCCCGAGCGAATCCGAAATCCAGCGCAAAGTGCATGACCTGCTAAACCTGGTGCAACTCGACTGGTTGGCTGACCGTTACCCCTCGCAGTTGTCGGGCGGGCAGCGCCAGCGCATTGCCTTGGCCCGTGCTTTGGCGGTCGAGCCCAAAGTGCTGCTGCTGGACGAGCCTTTTGGCGCCTTGGACGCCAAAGTGCGCAAAGAATTGCGCCGCTGGTTGCGCCGCTTGCATGACGATTTGAATGTGACCACCATTTTTGTCACCCACGACCAAGAAGAAGCCCTGGAAGTCGCCGACCGGGTGGTGGTGATGAACAAAGGAAAGATCGAACAAGTGGGCTCACCGCAAGACGTGTGGGAACACCCGGCCAGCCCGTTTGTTTATGGCTTTTTGGGTGATGTGAACTTGTTCCATGGCCGCGCCCACCAAGGCGAAATGCACATCTCAGTGGATGATCAATCGGTGCGTTTGGCAAGCCCCGAACACAGCCAAGCCCAAGACGCCAAGGCCTTTGCTTATGTGCGCCCGCACGACCTGGATGTGCGCCGCTACCAGTTGGGCGACGCAGGCATCGTGGCCCAGTTGCTGCGCGCCGTGGTGGTCGGCCCCATCGCCCGCTTGGAATTGGTGGCCGCAGAGGGTGACAGCCCCAGCGATGAACCCATCATTGAAGCCCAAATACCGGCCAGCCAATACCGCGATGAAGGCTTCAAAGCTGGTGAAACCTTGCTGCTCACACCGCGCAAGGCACGGGTATTCATGGCCTCATGAGCAAATACCCATTCAGCCAACGTGATGCGTGACGTGGCTGGATGGGATTGATCCGATCCTGGGCCTTGCGCTCAGCAAAACCCGCTCAGCGATGCTGAATCAAAGACCTGCTCAATGCAGCTCTACAGTTGGATCCTGCACAATGTGACACTGCTTCCATTTCTTAAGCATGGATGCCACAACGCATATTCAACGATATGACACCCATGTGGGAGTCGGCTGTTTTCACGAATGTGCTGTGCGAATGGTCACACCGTGTGGGAGAAAAAATGATGTCCAAACAAGAATGCATCGATCTGGCAAGTCTTTCCCCATGAAAAGCCTCAAACCAATGGTCACCTCCAAAGCGTTGGCATCGACTTGGCCTGAACCCCAAGATACACCGCTCGATGCCCTTGACCACACCATGGCGCACAAAGGCCATGCGGTTCTCAACCCTTCAGCCGTCACGCTGTGGGCAGGATGCCAACCGCGTGAACTCGAAGCCCTGATGCCCTTTTGGGACGACATGCCTTTGGATGCACACCTCAAGGACGGCGGCAGCTATCGACGCCGGCGCCACAGCTGCTTTGAATTTCGCAACAAGGTTTTGACCCAAACACCGCACCGCGCGCATTGGCAGTCGCTCGACTACAACGCATTGCACGGTGGCATGCATCGCATGTTCGAGCCCATCAGCCCCGACATGGTGGAGTTGCCTGTGTGGACCCAACTGTTGGCGGCATTTGCCCGCAGCTGCAGCCAATGGCGCCACAAACCCCAAGCGCAGTGGTGCATCGAAGCACACCCATTTCGCATCGACTGCAGCCAAGGCATTGGCCGCCCAACACCTGAAGGTGCACACCGCGACGGCGTGGATTTTGTCGCCGTATTTTTACTGCAACGCAAAAACATCATCGGTGGAGAAACGCGGGTTTTTGATGCCCATGGGCCGCAAGGTGAACGCTTCACGCTCCAACAGCCTTGGTCTGTGCTGTTGTTGGATGATGCGCGTGTGATCCACGAAAGCACCCCCATCCAACCGCTGGGACAAACAGGCCACCGCGACACCTTGGTGCTGACCGCTCGTGAGAATGCGTTTCAAGGCACCGAGCAGGACCTGACCACCCAGTCCGCTTATTCGCCGCCATGAAATCAGCGTTCAAAGGCATGAGACTTTTGCCAAGGACTGGGGAAGTGGCCCCATGAGCTACGCATTGGTTTGGTTGAAACGTGACTTGCGCTGGCAAGATCACGATGCGCTGGCACATGCATCCAAAAACGGACCTGTGCGATGCATTTACATCGTTGAACCCGAACTTTGGCTGCAGCCGGATTGTGCGCTCCAACACTTTGAATTTATTCGCGAATCACTGACAGAGCTTGATGCATTTTTACGCGCCCATGGCGGATGCTTAGAAGTGCATACCGGTGATGCCGTTGATGTGTTGAACCGGTTGTGGAGCGAGTCACCCTTTTCAAAAATCTACTCACATGAAGAAACGGGCAATGGCTTTACATACGCACGTGACTTGAAGGTGGCGACTTGGTGCCATGCAAACAAAGTGGTGTGGACAGAGTTTGCACAGTTTGGCGTTGTGCGCCGTCTGAAAAGTCGCCGATCATGGCGAACACAATGGGAAAGGCACATGGCTTCGCCCATTCAAGATGTACATGGCCTGAGGTTTTGGAGACAGGCATCGGCCGAACCCTTTGTCATGTCAGCCCCCGACCATTTGCAACATGACCCACCTTTGAGGCAACGTGGCGGACGTTTGCAGGCATTGGCCACCATGCACAACTTCTTCAATGCCCGCAGCCTTGGTTATCGAGGCGGGATATCGTCTCCCCTGTCTGCCCCAGATGCATGCTCGCGCCTTTCTGCATACCTGGCCTACGGCTGCATCAGCATGCGCGAGGTCGTTCAACAGACTCGGCGACACCTTGAACAACTTCCCCCTCAGGCATCACGGCACCGCTCGGGTTTGTCTGCGTTTATCAGTCGACTGTATTGGCATTGCCATTTCATTCAAAAATTAGAGAGTGAGCCTGAGATTGAATGGCGCAATATGCATCGTGGATACGACAACCTGCGCGAACATGACTTCAACCAAGAACACTTTGACGCATTGAAACAAGCACGCACGGGTTGGCCCATGGTGGATGCATGCGTCACCATGCTCAGGGAAA
Source organism: Pseudomonadota bacterium (assembly GCA_041174965.1). GTDB lineage: Bacteria > Pseudomonadota > Gammaproteobacteria > Burkholderiales > Burkholderiaceae_C > Limnohabitans. Next base: position 7,639 of record JBEDFU010000065.1, read on the forward strand.
CAGGCTGGCTTAACTTTCGCATGCGTGCCATGCTGGTCTCAGTGGCAGCCTACCCCCTGTGGCTGCACTGGCGGCCTGTGGGCGAATGGTTGGCCACACAATTTTTGGACTACGAACCAGGGATTCATTGGAGTCAGATGCAAATGCAATCTGGAACCACTGGCATCAACACCACCCGTGTTTACAACCCCATCAAACAGGCACACGACCATGACCCCAAAGGCATTTTCGTGCGGCGTTGGTTGCCAGTGATGCGAAGCGTCCCAGACCCTTGGCTTTTCGAACCTTGGAAAATGCCCGCCAATCTACAACCCGCTCGAACGTCGATAGCCAATCCATTGATAGAAAAACCTGTCGTCGATCTCACATCGGCTGTGCGGGAATCCAAGAACAGACTCCATGCACGCCGTCAATCACCAGAGGTGCGCATGGGAAATCAAGCCGTTGTTGATAAGCACGCTTCACGCAAAACCGTTGAGCAACCCACAAAAAACAAGGCGGCCAAGACAGTTTCAAAGCAGCAACTGGGATTCAATTTCTAATGCCCAAAACCCCATCATCAGATCGACTGGCCCCACTATCGCGGGGAGACATCTCCGCTGTCATCCAAATGGCTTGGGAAGACAGGACTGCGTATGAAACCATCCGGGAACGCTTCGGAATCAGTGAGTCCGATGTCATCAAAATCATGCGCACAGAACTCAAGTCTGGTTCATACAAACTTTGGCGAAAAAGAATGAAAGGCAGAACCACCAAACACCGCTCATTGCGTTCACCGGAGATGGGCTTTTCTGATGTGGCGATCGCCAACCACCGACGTGCCAACTGTTAAAAAAATCACACACTCAATACTGGAGTTTCCATGAACGACGATTCAAGATGTTGCGGCACAGGGACTTGCATCATCAATACCGAAGGTGTTTGCTGGTGCGGACAAGTCTGGGATGGTGAAAAAATGTGTCTGCCCAACTTGAAAAATGAGAGCGTCAATGCAAAGCAAAAGACCAGCACGCTTTCAAAACTTCAAGACCCTGGCTTGGCAGCCAATGACCTGACCTGAAAATGCATCGTCATCAGCAGCGCTTCTTTTTTGACCTCCAAGTTGCGGCCACCTCGACAGGCGCGAATCAAAACAACAGTTTGACCAGTCCCAGGCAAATCACCGGGAAGCACAACAGCAGCACCACACGGATGGCGTCCCACACCAAAAAGGGCATCACCCCTTTGTAGGTTTCGGACATGGGCACCTCTTTGGCCATGCTGTTGACCACATACACGTTCATGCCAATGGGCGGCGCGATCATGCCGATGCTCACCGTCATCAACACCAAGATGCCAAACCAAATGGCTTTGCCCTCGGCATTCAGCCCCCACAAGTCCAAGCCCATGATGGCCGGGAAGATCACGGGGATGGTCAACAGCAGCATGGACAACTCGTCCATCACGCAGCCGAGCAACACATACAGCACCAGCACCAAGATGACGATGCTCAGGTCAGGGATGGGCAAATGGGTCACCCATTGCGCAATGATTTTGGGCATTTCAGTCAACGCCAAAGTGGCGTTCATCATGTCCGCCCCCAAGAAAATCATGAACACCATGGCCGTGGTGTCGGCGGTGCTGAGCAAAGCGTTTTTCAAACCTTCCACATTGAGTTCGCGCTTGAACAAGCCCGCCAGCAAGGTCATGGCCGCGCCCACGGCCGCGCCCTCGGTGGGCGAAAACACGCCACCGTATATGCCGCCAAACACCACTGCAAACACCAGGGCAATGGGCCACACACCGCCCAGGGCCGCCCACTTTTCTGACCCCGTGGTTTTGGCGGTGGCGGGGGCCAGGTCGGGTTTGAAATGCACCGTCAAAGCCACCACCACGATGTACCCAAGCATGGCCAAAATGCCCGGCACCATGGCCGCCGCGAACAGTTTGGCGATGTTTTGTTCGGTCAAGATGGCGTACACCACCAGGGGCACCGAAGGGGGAATCAAGATGCCCAAGGTGCCACCGGTGGCCAAGGTGGCGGTGGCCAAGCGACCGCTGTAACCGTGGCTCTTCATGTGCGGATAGGCCACTTGGGTGATGGTGGCCGAGGTCGCCACCGAAGAACCGCACACCGCGCCAAAGGCACCCGCTGAAAGCAAAGAGGCCATGGCCAAGCCACCGCGCACATGGCCCACCAGGGCTGAAGCGGCTTTGAACAGGTCGCGGCTCAAACCGCCTTGAGATGCAAACTGGCCCATCAACAAAAACAAGGGAATGACGCTCAGCTCATAAACAGTCAGGCGCGCCACCGCATTGCCTTTGAGAAAGTTCAAGGTGGCCGCGCTGTCGGTCATCAGCCAATAGCCAAACACGCCGGGGATGAACATGGCCGCTGCAATCGGCATGCGCACGGCCATGAGCACAACCATGGCCAAAAACATCACCACGCCCACTTGGGTGGCCCAGGCACTCATGCGGCCACCTCGTCCACGGGTTGGGTCCAATGGTCAATGGTTTGCGCCAGCGCGATGAGTGCGCTCAAACCCAATCCCGGTGCCAGTGAGGCGTAAGCCCACCACATGGGCAGGCTGATGATCATGGTGGTCTCACCGGCTTCACGCACCGAGACGGCGCCCACCGATGTGCGCCACGCCAAAAAACCATACATCACGGCCAGGGCCAAGCTGCCCACCGAGTCCATGAAACGCAAGCTCTGCGCAGAGCTTTTTTGGGTGAAAAAATCGACCAAGATGTGCCCGCGCTGGGTTTGGCACCAGGGCAGGCACATGGAGATGGCCAGGGCAATGCCCATTTGGGTCAGTTCCACATCCCCGGGGATGGGGGTTTGGAGGAAGGCCCGCATGAACACGCTGGTGAAGGTCATGAAGCCGGTGAGCAGGGCCAAGCCCGCACCGATCACGCCAAACCAGCGGCTCAAGGGGGTGAACCAATGGGCCATGTCAAATATCCCCGCGCAAGGCAGTCAAACGCCCAGCCGCTCTCACTTGGTGGTGCTGTGCTTCTTGATCAGGTCTTTGGCGTCTTGCAGCATTTGCTTGCCAGGGAGGCCCTTTTTGTCCATGTCGCTGACCCACTCGTCGTACAAGGGGGCAGAGGCCTGGATCCACTTGTCGGTTTCAGCCGGTGTGACTTTGATGAAAGTGTTGCCCCGGTCGGCGGCGGCTTTGCGGCCCACGGCGGTGGCCTCATCCCAGTAGCGACCAATGGTGCGCGACAAGGTGATGCCACTGTTTTTGTCGATGATGCGCTTGAGGTCGGCGGGCAAGCTGTCGTACTTGGCCTGATTCATCGCAAAAACAAACCCGGCTGTGAACAAGGATGGGCGGCTGGCTTCCACCTCAGTGTGGAACTTGCTGACCTCTTGCAACTTGAATGAAGGGATGATTTCCCAGGCGGTCAAAAAGCCGTCGACCGTGCCCTTGGTCATGGCGTCGGCCACAGCCGGGATGGGCATGCCCACCGGGGTGGCACCCAGGCGCGCGAGCAACTTGCTGGACTGGCGGCTGGCGGCGCGGATCTTCATGCCCTTGAAGTCATCCATGGTGCGCACGGCTTTGTTGGACGTGCTGATAAAGCCTTCGTCGTGCACCCAGGTGGCCAAAATTTTGGTGCCGGGAAACTCTTTGGTGGCGTATTTGCTGTAGTACTCCCAGGCCGCGGCGGAGGCCACATCGGCGGTGTTGGTCATGAAGGGCAACTCAAAGGCCTCCATGATGGGGAAACGTCCGGGGGTGTAACCAGGCAAGGTGATGGTCAAGTCATCCACGCCGTCTTTGACGCGGTCCACCAACTGACCCGGTGTGCCGCCGCCCGACATGGCCGGCAAAATTTGGCAGCGCATGCGGTTGTTGCTTTCTTTGGCAATGGTGTCGCACCATGGCACCGTCACGCGGGTATGACCCATGGCCACCGTGGGCCAAATGTGGTGGAACTTGAGCACCACTTCGTCGGCCAAAGCCACATTCGACAAAGCACCAAACAATGCGCCCACGAGGGCCGCTGTGCGAAGCTGGGTAGGTAATTTCATTCGGGTCTCCAAATCATGTCAAACAAATTAAATTGCGTTGGGGGCCGCGCATTCTATCCACGCGCAACGCCTGTCGCTGACCCGAGGGCAATGCCACACAGACTGGGTATTTCTGTGTGCCGCACCCAAGGGTAAACACCAGCTTCCGGCGTTCTGGCCCAGAGGCGTGGAAATAATCACTAAGATCGCGGGCATCTTTTGAACCAGGAAGCCTTTGATGTTGAAAATCCCCGCCCGCCACGACCACGTTGGCAGCTTTTTGCGCCCCGAATACCTGTTGCAAGCCCGCGCCCAAAAGGCCAAAGGCGAGATCAATGCCGAGCAGCTGCGCGCCGTCGAAGACAAGGCCATCACCGAGATCGTGCGCTTTCAAGAGAGCGTGGGCCTCAAAGCCATCACCGACGGCGAGTTTCGCCGCACCTACTTTCACATCGACTTTTT
>JBEDFU010000066.1:0-19859 GCA_041174965.1 Pseudomonadota bacterium
GGGCACGAGTCTTGCCTGCCTAGAATCGGGCCGCCTTCGACGGCGAGCTGTGGGAGCCAGCGAGTGGACATCTTCTTTCAACAGATCATCAACGGCCTCGTGCTGGGCAGCATGTACGCGCTGGTGGCCCTGGGCTACACGATGGTCTACGGCATCATCAACCTCATCAACTTCGCCCACGGCGAGGTGTTGATGGTGGGCGCCATCACCAGTTGGACTGCGATTGGCTGGATGAAGGAGGCTTCGCCCGACTCGCCGGCGGCCGTGGTCTTGTTGCTGGCTGTGTTGATCGCCTGTGTGGTCTCAGCGGCGCTGAACTATGCCATTGAGAAAATCGCTTACCGCCCTTTGCGCGACGCACCCAAACTCGCGCCCTTGATCACCGCGATTGGGGTTTCGATTTTTTTGCAGACCTTGGCCATGATCATTTGGAAGCCCAATTACAAGCCCTATCCCACCTTGTTGCCCTCTGAACCCATGGCCGTGGCCGGGGCGGTCATCACGCCCACCCAGCTGATGATTTTGTGTGTCACCGCCATTTCTTTGGCGGTGTTGATGTGGGTGGTCAATGCCACGCGCCTTGGCAGGGCCATGCGTGCCACGGCCGAAAACCCCCGCGTGGCCGCTTTGATGGGCGTCAAACCCGACACGGTGATTTCAGCCACTTTTGTCATGGGCGCGGTGTTGGCCGCCATTGCCGGGGTGATGTGGGCATCCAACTACGGCACGGTGCACCACCACATGGGTTTTTTACCGGGCCTCAAAGCATTCACTGCTGCAGTTTTTGGCGGTATTGGCAATTTACCTGGGGCAGTGGTCGGTGGCTTGCTGCTGGGCTTGATCGAGTCGATTGGGTCAGGCTACATCGGCGCGCTGACCGGGGGGGTGTTGGGCAGCCAGTACACCGATATCTTTGCGTTTTTGGTGCTCATCGCCATCTTGACCTTGCGCCCCTCGGGTTTGCTCGGTGAGCGCGTGGCCGATCGGGCTTGAGGACGGCAGGCATGGGAATCCGATTCACCTCCAAATCTCAGGCCTGGTTATGGGCCGTGGTGTTGCTGGCTTTTCCGCTGGTGCTGCAAAGCTTTGGCAATGCCTGGGTGCGCATTGCCGACATGTCTTTGCTGTATGTGATGTTGGCACTGGGCCTGAATGTGGTGGTGGGCTATGCTGGCTTACTCGACCTGGGGTATGTGGCCTTTTTTGCGTTGGGCGCTTATTTGTACGGCTTGCTGGCCTCGCCCCATTTGCTTGAAGCCTTCCCGGCCTTGGTGGCGTGGTTTCCCAATGGCTTGCATTTGAGCTTGTGGGCGGTCTTGCCCATGGCTGCCGTGCTGGCGGCTTTTTTTGGCGCCTTGCTGGGTGCGCCCACCTTGAAGCTGCGTGGCGATTACTTGGCCATTGTGACTTTGGGCTTTGGTGAAATCATTCGGGTGTTCATGAACAACCTGGACCAACCCATCAACATCACCAATGGGCCCAAGGGCTTGGGTTCTATCGATGCGGTGTCTGTCCTGGGGCATCCCTTGTCCAAGCGACTCGACCTGGGCTTTATCGAACTGCCTTCGGTGACTTTGTACTACTACTTGTTTTTGGTTTTGGTCTTGGTCAGCATTTTTGTGTGCCATCGCATGGAGCGTTCGCGCATTGGGCGTGCTTGGATGGCCATCCGTGAAGACGAGGTCGCAGCCCGGGCCATGGGCATCCACACCCGTGACTTGAAACTGCTGGCCTTCGCCATGGGGGCGAGTTTTGGCGGTGTCGCCGGGGCCATGTTTGCGGCGTTTCAAGGCTTTATTTCACCTGAATCCTTCAGCCTGATGGAGTCGGTGATGATCGTGGCCATGGTGGTGCTGGGCGGCTTGGGCCATTTGCCAGGCGTGATTTTGGGTGCTGTGCTGTTGGCCGCTTTGCCCGAGGTGCTGCGCTTGATCGCAGCCCCCCTGCAACAACTCACTGGCGGGCGCTTTGACCCGGCGATATTGCGCCAATTGTTGATTGCCCTGGCCATGATCGGCATCATGTTGTGGCGCCCGCGTGGTCTGTGGCCGTCCCCCGAACATGGCCAGTCGCCCCAAGCGCAGAGGTCGTCATGAGCGAGGCGGTGCTGAATGTGCAAGGGGTGGGCAAGCGCTTTGGCGGCTTGCAGGCTTTGAGTGGTGTGGATTTGCGCATCGAGCGTGGCCAGGTCTACGGCCTGATTGGGCCCAATGGCGCGGGCAAAACCACGTTCTTCAATGTCATCACTGGCTTGTACACGCCCGACAGTGGGCAATTCGAATTGGGTGGTCAAACTTATGAGCCCAGCGCGGTGCACAAAGTGGCACAAGCGGGGATTGCCCGCACCTTTCAAAACATCCGCTTGTTTGCCGAGATGACCGCTTTGGAAAACGTCATGGTCGCGCGCCATTGCCGCACCCGTGCGGGGGTGTGGGGTGCCATTTGGCGCACAGCGCGCTTTCGCGCCGAAGAGGCCGACACCGCCGCGCGCGCCCAAGCCTTGCTCGACTACGTGGGCATCGGCAACTACGCCCCATTCAAAGCCCGTACCCTCAGTTACGGCGATCAACGCCGCCTTGAAATCGCCCGTGCCCTGGCCACTGATCCGTTGCTCATCGCTTTGGACGAACCCGCTGCCGGCATGAACGCCACAGAAAAACTGCAATTGCGCGCCTTGATCGACAAAATTCGCAACGACCAACGCACCGTGTTGCTCATTGAGCACGATGTCAAGCTGGTCATGGGGCTGTGCGATCGGGTCACGGTGCTCGACCACGGCCAGCGCATCGCCGAAGGCACACCGGCACAGGTGCAGCGCGATCCCCAGGTGATTGAAGCCTATTTGGGCACCGGGGCCCATTGACATGACGCAGCCAGCCCATAACGCATCGACCCCGGCCCAGGCCTTGTTGAAAGTGGAGCAACTGGTCCTGGCCTATGGCGGCATTCAGGCGGTCAAGGGCGTGGATTTGCAAGTCTTTCCCGGTGAGTTGGTGAGCCTGATTGGCTCCAACGGCGCAGGCAAAACCACCACCTTGAAAGCCATCACCGGCGGTATGCCAGCCCAAGCGGGGCGCATTCATTACCAAGGCAGCGACATTGCCGGTTTGGGCGCATGGGATTTGGTGCGCCAAGGCTTGTGCATGGTGCCCGAGGGGCGCGGCATTTTTGGCCGCATGACCATCATGGAAAACCTGCAAATGGGCGCCTACACCCGCGATGGTGCGGCCCAGATCCAAGCCGATATCGACCGCATCTTCACCACCTTCCCCCGCCTCAAAGAGCGGCGCAGCCAACTGGCGGGCACCTTGTCCGGTGGCGAGCAACAAATGCTGGCCATGGGCCGCGCTTTGATGGCGCAGCCCAGACTGCTGCTGCTGGACGAACCTTCCATGGGCTTGTCGCCTTTGATGGTGGACAAAATTTTCGAGGTGATCCAAGGTGTGGCAGCCCAGGGCATGACCATTCTTTTGGTGGAGCAAAATGCACGCCGGGCCTTGCAAATTGCCGACCGTGCCTATGTGATGGAGTCGGGCCTGATCACCTTGAGCGGCGCGGCCAAACATTTATTGGACGACCCCAAAGTCCGAGCCGCCTATCTCGGTGAATGAGTTTTCAGGAGACAGCCATGCCAGCATTGTTGAGCCCCCAAGACGTGACCGATTACCAGACCCAAGGTTGTCTGGTGCCCAGCTATCGGCTGGAACCTGAGGTGCTGTCCAAGGTGCAAAACGCCTTGGAAACTTTGCTGCGCGACAACCCCGGTGTGCGGCCTGAGAAACTGGTCAGCGCCCACATTGAGGGCAAAAACGACGAAGGCGTGCGCGGCAGCCAAGCCTTTTTGGACCTGGCCATGCACCCACCGATCATCGATTTGGTGGAGCAGTTGATCGGCCCCAACATTGTTCTGTGGGGCTGCCATGTGTTTTGTAAACCTGCGAGTGAAGGTTATGAAACCCCTTGGCACCAAGACGGTCACTATTGGCCCATCCGCCCCCTGGCCACTTGCACGGTGTGGGTGGCCTTAGACCCCAGCACCCGGGCCAACGGTTGTTTGCGGGTGATCCCTGGCTCGCACAAAGGCAAGCACCTGCACCCCCATTTGCACGAAGACCGCACCGATTTGACATTGAACCAACGCATGGTCGATGGGGCGTTTGAAGAATCGCAAGCGCTGGACTTGGAGCTGGAGCCCGGTCAGATGTCAATGCACGATGTCTACATGATCCACGGCGCCAAGGCCAATACTTCTGGGCAACGCCGCACCGGTGTGGCCTTGCGCTACATGCCAGCGAGCTCACACTTTGACCGCAGCCTCAAACCGGTGGACGGGCAGACAGGGGTTCCGGTGAGTTTTGCCACACGGCCGCTGTGGCTCCTTCGCGGCAAGGACGTGTCGGGCCGAAACGATTTTGAGGTCGGTCACCGGCGCTGAGGGTGTCGCCGCAGGGCGAAGGACTTTTCACCCAGCACGGGGGGTGTGATTCAACGGCTGCCAAGCACCACCGGTCGCTGATGGGTTCAGTCGACCTTGGCCCCGCTGGCTTTGACCACGGGCTCGTATTTGGCCAACTCACTGGCCATGAAGCGGCCAAAGCTTTCGCTGTCGCTGGGCACGGCCTCGGCCATCATTTGCGACCAGCGCTCGCGCACTTCGCTGGAGCGCAACGCGGCGACAAAGGCTTGGTTGAGTTTGGCCAATGTGTCTTTGGGGGTGGCAGCGGGCGCCACCAAGCCCCACCAGGTATCGACGGAAAACCCGGGCAAAACTTCAGACAGAGCCATCACATCTGGCAGCATGGGGCTGCGTTGCGCAGTGGTCACGGCCAAGGCCAACAACTTGCCCGCTTTGATGTTGGCCGAAGCCGTGGCCAAGTTGTCAAAGTTAAAGTCCACCTGTCCGCTGAGCAAGGCCAGTTGCGCCGGGTTGCCGCCGTTGTAGGGGATGTGCACCGCAAAAATGCCCGCTCGGGCTTTGAACAACTCGGCGGCCAAATGCCCGGCGCTGCCATTGCCACCCGAACCCACATTGAGTTGACCGGGGTGGGCTTTGGCATAGGCCAAAAAGCTTTTCAGCGAATCGATGTTCAGGCGTTTGGCGGTGTCGGCGTTCATCACCAGCACATTGGGCACCCGCACCATTTGGGTGATGGGCGCAAAGTCGCTGCTGGCCTTGTAGGGCATGCGGGCATACAACCAGGGGTTGACGGCATGGGTGGCGGTGGCGGCAATGCCAATGGTGAGCCCATCGGGCGCGGCCTTGGCGACGGCATCGGCACCGATGTTGCCGCCCGCACCAGGGCGGTTTTCGACGATCACCGTGCCCAGGCTGTCTTTGACCCGCTCGGCCAAAAACCGCGCGGTCACATCGATGGGGCCACCAGCGGCATAGGGCACGATCAGCCGGATCGGCTTGCCACCAGGTGTGGTCTGTGCCCCGGCCAAAACGCAGGCCAACATCACCGGGGCGATCAGCACGGCCCGAGCCAGTTGCAGGAGGCGCGCGGGATTTGTGATGGGCATGGGGGCTCCTGACGCTTGCTGTCAGCTTTGGGCCTTGTCGGCCTCGGTGATGAAGGAGTCGGCAAAAAACGAATCGCTGGGCAGGCCAGCCAACGTGCAAAAGTCTTGCCGCGCCGAGTCCACCACGATGGGGGCGCCACAGGCATAAACCTGGTGGCCGCTGAGGTCGGCAAAGTCGTCCAACACAGCGCGGTGCACAAAACCCGTGCGGCCGGTCCAGGCGTCCTCTGGCAAGGCGTCGGAGACCACGGGCACATAGGTCAACCAGGGCAGGGCAGCGGTTTGTTCGCGCACCCAGGCGTCCATGTACAAATCGGCGGGGCGACGCCCGCCCCAGTACAGCGTGGTGGGGCGCTCAATGCCCGCATGGCGCATGTGCTCGATGATGGCCTTGATGGGCGCAAAGCCAGTGCCAGAGGCCAAAAACACCAACGGCTCGGGGCTGTCTTCGCGCAGGAAAAAGCTGCCCTGTGGGCCTTCAATGCGTTGAATCTCTTTTTCTTTCATCGCGCCAAACACGTGGTCGGTGAATTTGCCACCCGGCATGTGGCGAATGTGCAGCTCCACGCTGGGGCTGCCCGCCACCAAGGTGTGCGGCGCATTGGCCATGGAGTAACTGCGGCGCGCGCCATCGCGCAGCAAAAAATCAATGTACTGGCCGGCGCGAAATTGAAACGCATCGTTGGTGGGCAATTGCAACTGGATCACCATCACATCGTGTGAGGCTTGCGCCATGCTCAATACGCGCACCGGCATTTTGCGGATGGGGAAAGCGCCTTCCTCGACCACTTGACGCGACTCCAGCACCAGGTCCGAGGTGGCCGTGGCGCGGCAGGTCAGCACATAGCCTTGTTCTTTTTCGGTGTCGCTCAAGGCCTTGCTTTGGTACTCGCTCATGACCAGCTCACCGCTGATTTTTTTGCATTTGCACGATCCACAGGCACCGTCTTTGCACCCATAGGGCAGGCCAATGCCTTGGCGCAAGCCGGCGCTGAGCAAGGTCTCGTCGGCTTGGGCCGTGAAGTGGCGACCGCTGGGTTGCACCGTGACGCTGAAACTCATGTTTGGGTATCCTTGGGATTGAATTTTTGTAAAGACCGCGATTTTGCCTTCAAACCAAACCCCGCTGGGTGCTCTGCCCGCCCGCTTTCGCCGCCAACGCTTGCTCATCGTCGGTTGTGGCGATGTCGGTCAGCGGTTGGCGCGGCTGGCACCCGCCCCTTTGCGGGTGATGGCCTTGACCTCGACGCCTGACAACTGTGCCGTGCTCAGGCGACAGGGCATCATGCCTTTGTTGGGCAACCTGGACGACGCCCACAGCCTGCGACGTTTGGCCGGTTTGGCCACGCGGATGGTGCATTTGGCACCGCCACCATCGGAGGGGTGGTCTGACCCGCGCACCCTGGCCTTGATGCGCAGTTTGAACCGTCGCACCTGGCCGCGCAGTTGGGTCTATGGCTCCACCAGTGGTGTGTATGGCGACTGCCAAGGCGCTTGGGTGCATGAATCGCAACCGGTCACCCCCTTCACCCCCCGGGCCTATCGACGCGTGGATGCGGAAATGCGCTTGCGCTGGCAGGGCAAAGGCACGGGCTTGCGCCAAGGGGTGCGGGCCAGCATTTTGCGCATCCCCGGCATCTATGCCCTCGATCGCGAGGGGGGAACCCCACAAGATCGCTTGCGCAAAGGCACACCGGTGTTGCAGGCCTCAGACGATGTCTACACCAACCACATCCATGCCGATGACTTGGCCCGCGCCTGCTGGTTGGCGCTGTGGCGCGGTCGGCCACAGCGGGTCTATCACGTGAGCGACGACAGCCTACTCAAGATGGGCGACTACTTTGATGTGGCCGCAGACATTTTTGGCTTGCCCCGCCCCAAGCGGGTGCCCCGTGACACGGCCAAAGACCAGTTGCCCTTGATGCTGCTGAGTTTCATGAGCGAGTCCAGGCGCTTGGACAACACCCGCATGAAAGAAGAGTTGCGCTTGCGTTTGCGCTACCCCACGGTGCACACGGGCTTGCAGGCGGGTGAACCCGTTTGAATGGGGTGCCCGGTGCTTCACCCAGCACGCGCGGCGATGACAGACTTGTGGTGAAGCTTTTTAGCGCATGCCGACTTTGGCGGTGCTGAAAATGTGCTGCGCCTCGCGGGGCATGCAGCGCCAGTAAGCCGGTGTGGCTTGCACCGAGCCTTTGAGTTCGGCGGCGGCTGCCCAAGCCCAGCGGGGGTTGTACAAAAAGCTGCGCGCCAGGGCCACCAAGTCCGCTTCTTGGTTGGCCACAATGGATTCGGCATGGGCGGCTTCGGTGATCAAGCCCACAGCCATCGTGGGCAGGCCAGACTTGTCCTTGACCATTTTGGCAAAAGGCACTTGGTAGCCCGGCACCAGCGTGATTTTTTGCAAGGGCGAGACACCACCCGATGAGATGTGCATGAAGTTGGCCCCGGCCTGTTTGAGGCGCAGCGAAAAATCAGCCGTTTCTTCGGCCGTCCATCCGCCCTCGACCCAGTCGGTGGCCGACAGCCGCATGCCCAAGCTGCCGCTGTAAACCTGGCGCACGGCTTCAAACACCTGCAAGGGAAAGCGAATGCGGTTTTCAAAACTGCCGCCAAAGTTGTCGCTGCGCTGGTTGGCGATGGGCGACAAAAATTCATGCAACAAGTAGCCATGGGCCCCATGCAATTCGATGGCCTCGATGCCCATCTCTTGCACCCGTTGTGCGGCGCGCACAAAGTCTTTCAGGATGCCGTTCAAGGCCGCTGGGCTGATTGCCTCTGGCGCGGGCTCGGTCGCGGTGATGGGCACCGCAGACGGGGCTTCCGGCCACCAACCGCCTTCGCTTTGGGGTATCAGCTTGCCGCTGTTCCAAGGCACATGGCTGGATGCCTTGCGGCCCGCGTGACCCAATTGGATGGACACCGGCACCGGTGGGGCCAGGCGGCGCGCCCGCCCCAGCACATCGGCCATGGCCTGGGCTGTGGCATCGTTATACAGGCCCAAGCAGCCTGGGGTGATGCGCCCGCGCTCAGACACCGCGGTGGCCTCGATGGTGAACAAACCAGCACCACTGTTGAGCAAATTGCCCCAGTGCATCAAGTGCCAGTCGCTGGCCAAGCCATCCACACAAGAGTATTGGCACATGGGGGCCACCACAATGCGGTTGGCCAGTTTGAGGGGGCCGCGGCCAGAGCCGAGTTCGAATTCGCTGAAAAGTGCACTCACAAATCTCTCCAAAGGTATGGCGTACTGAATGCTAGCTTGAATTGGCCGGGGGATCTGTCGTGGCAGCGACCTGACATGGCGAGCGGTTAGCATTCACACATGAAATCAAAACTGTTGTTTTCATCGCGTTTTTTTCGATCAACCGCGATGCGCTTTGCCAAAGGGTTGGGGCTGGCTTTTGTTGTGGGTAGCGTCCCGTCGGTTTGGAGCCAAGACAAGCCCACGACCCATGACTTTTGGATCAATCCGGGCTTTGTTTCTTATCACTTCCCCAAGCATCAGTTGAGTTTCAATAATTTCAATCCAGGCTTGGGTGCAGAGTGGCGCCAATCCAGCGAGGTATCCTGGTCTGGGGGCTTCTTTCACAACAGCGATTGGGCGCGCAGTTATTACGCCGGTGCGTATTGGACGCCCTGGCAATGGGCGGGATGGCGCTGGGGCGCTTTTGTCGGCTTGATCAATGGCTACCCCCAAATGCTCGATGGCGGGGTTTTCCCCTTTCTCACCCCAGTGGCCACCCGCGAGTGGAACCAGTGGGGCGTGGGCATGAGCTTGCTGCCCGATTACGAAAACCGACTGCACGGCGCCTTCACCGTGCAAGTCAAATACAAATGGAAACCTTGATCCGTGACTGAGTTGCCTTTGTTTCCGCTCAGTCAAGGCTTGCTGCCCCAGGGCTTGCTGAACCTGCAAATTTTTGAGGTTCGCTACCTCACCATGATTCGCCACTGCCACCAACAGGGCACACCTTTCGGTGTGGTCATGCTGGCCCAAGGCCAAGAGGTTCGACAAGCCGCCGCCACCGAACGCTTGATGAGCCACGGTTGTTTGGCCCATGTGTTGTCACTGGAGGCCATTCAGCCCACCTTGTTGCGGGTGCAATGTGTGGGCGGCCAGCGGTTTCGCTTGGGTGAGCATGCGCAAGCCGTCAATGGTTTGTGGCGCGCCAGCGTGAGCTTGTTGCCCGGGGATGTGGCAACGTCTGTGCCAGCGCACCTGCAATTTGCCGCTGACCAATTGCGCGAGTTGTCGGAACAATGGTTGGCGCGCGGTGTCGACCCCGAACTGTGGCCATGGCGTGGCGACCCAGCCTTTGGCGACTGTGCTTGGGTCGCACATCGCTGGCTGGAGTTGTTGCCCTTGAGCCCCGCGCAAAAGCACAGTGCCATGCTCGAGGTCGACCCGGTGCAACGCCTGCACAAGGTGGCCGCTTGGCTGAAATCCTTTTAAACCTCGGGTGAACGCTTCATGATGAATCAACGAACTTCAACAGGTATCAAGCGGCGCATGATGGTGGGTATGGCTGCATCAGCCGTGGTGGCCCCTGGGCTCTGGGCCCAGACCTTTTCCGCCAAGCCCATCCGCTGGTTGGTGGTGGCACCAGCTGGTTCTTCGCTGGATGTGATTGCGCGCGCCATGCAAGACAAACTGCGCGATCAATTGGGCACCCCCTTGGTGATCGAGAACAAGCCCCAAGTGGGTGGCACGGCGGGCACCGCCGAGGTGGCGCAATCCGCACCCGATGGCCACACCTGGGTCATGTCTTTCAATGGCCCCTTGGCATTTGCGCCGCACCTGTTCCCGCGTTTGCCATATGCGCCTTTGCGCGATTTGACGCCAGTGGTGTTGACCACCTCGCAACCCAATTTGATCGCCGTCAACGCCAGCTTGCCAGCCAACAACCTGCAAGAGTTGCTGGCCCTGTTGCGGGCCAATCCTGGCAAATACAACTTTGCATCGGTGGGCAATGGCAGCTCCTCCCACCTGTGCATGGAATACATCAAGGCCTTGAGCGGAACCTTTGCCGTGCACATTCCCTTCAATGGTGGGCCGCCTGCGGTGTTGGCCACCGTCGGGGGCGAGACCCACATGATTGCTGCTGTGCCGACCTTGCTTACTCCGCAGATCAAGGCCGGCCGGCTCAAAGCCATCGCAGTCACCGGTTTGCAACGCTACGGCCTCACCCCTGAGGTGCCCACGGTGAGCGACAGTGGTGTGCCCAGCTTGAAGGGCTTTGAGGCCATTGCCTGGAACGGTGTGCTGGTGGCGGCTGCCACCCCCAGGCCCTTGGTGGAGCGCATCAATGCCGCCATCAACCTGGCCTTGCAAGACGAATCGGTGCGCCAGCGTTTGCAAGCCGCTGGTTTGGAGCCGGCGGGCGGTACACCTGAAAAATTCGCCCAACTCATGCGCGATGAGTCTGCCAAGTGGCTGCCCATCATCCGCCGCTCCGGCGCGACCCTGGGCTGATGCGCACAGGGGGATGTGGGCATGGATGACTTTGATCTGGTGGTTTTGGGGGCTGGTGCCGCTGGCATGATGGGTGCGCTGGCTGCGGCCCAGCGCGGTTTGCGGGTGTTGTTGGTCGACCCCCACATGGACCACCCCAACAACCTGGCCATCAGCGGTGGTTTGTTTCCAGGGGCGGGTTCGGCCTTGCAAATTCAAGCAGGTGTGACAGACAGCCCCGATCATTGGCTGGCTGATTTGCGCGCCTTCGCAGGCGACAGCGTGAACGAGCGCATCGCCACATCGGTGGCCCAGGCTTTGCCCGAGGTGGTCAATTTTCTAACCCGCGAATTGAATGCGCCCATCCATTTTTTGCCCGATGTGGTCTCGACCGGGCACCACCAGTGCCGTTTCCACAGCACCTTGCCGGCCAGTGGCGCCGCATTGCACCACTGCTTGCGCCAACAAGTCCAGGCGCATGAAAAAATCCATTTGTGCCCGCGTCCGGTCACAGCGGCGCCCGTGGGCGCGGCGTTTGAAGGTACGGACCTTACCAGCCATTGGCGTGCGCAACATGTGATGTTGGCGGGGGGCGGTTTTGGCGCCCATCCCTCATGGGTGGCGCAGCACATCCCAGCCATGCGTGGGGCGCTCTACAACGGGGCTGACCACAACGACGGCAGCACCATCGCGTTGGGTTTGGGTTGGGGCGGTCAGTTGTGGGGCATGGACGGTTTTCAAGGGCAAGGCCACACCAACCCTGGTGGCCGCACGCGATTGGGCATGGCTATTCCTGCCATGGGCGGCATCTTGGTCAACCGACACGGCCAGCGCTTTGTGCGTGAAGACATCGGCCCTTCGGCCTTGGCCCCGTGGGTGCTGGCCCAACCGGGTGGCGTGGCCCTGGAGGTTTTTGACAGCCACATCGAGTCGGGATTGACCCAACATTCCGCTTATCAAGCGGCTTTGCAGGCTGGCCAGGTGATGCGTGCCGACGATGTGCCGACCTTGGCTGCTTTGGCCGGGGTCGAACCGATGGGTCTGCAAGCTACCCTCAGCGCGGTGCAAGACATGGCCCAAGGGCAGGCCACCGATTCCTTGGGCCGAACCCAATTTGCCCGCGCCCTGAGTGCGCCGTATTTGGCCTCCTGGGTCACCGGGGCGTTGTCGCACACGCAAGGGGGATTGGTCACCGATGGCGATGGCCGTGTGTTGGACGCGCAGGGTCAATGGATCACCGGTGTGTGGGCCGCAGGGGGGTGCGCGGCAGGTTTGTCTGGGCGCGGTGCCGAAGGCTACTTGCCGGGCAACGGCTTGGCCCAATCATTTGGATTGGCTTGGCGCATGGCCCAGGCCTTGGGGTCCGCTGCGGCCTGACTCACTCCATGGTGGCGCCCGAAATCTCCACCGCGCGCTTGAATTTGTCCAACTCCTTGCGGTGAAATGCCGCGCTCTCTGCAGGGGTGCTGCCCACCGGGGTCACGCCCTGGGCGTCGAGTTGCTGGCGCACTTGGGGGTCGGTCAAGGCTTTGGCCACTTCGGCCGAGATGCGCTGCACCACCGCGGGCGGGGTGCCAGCGGGGGCCATCAACAACACCCAAGCGGTGGCGTCAAAGCCTGGAATGAACTCGGCCATGGAGGGCAAATCGGGGAATTGGGGCGAACGCTTGCTGGAGGTGACCGCCAAGGGCCGCACATTGCCACCACGGATCAAAGGTGACATCGAGGGCAAACCACCCACCGTGACTTGCACGTCGCCGGCCATCATGGCTTGCGTGGCCAAGGAATCACCCCGGTAGCTGACGTGGGTGATTTTGAGACCTGCATCGGCACGGATCAGCTCCATCACCAGGTGCGAGGTCGAGCCTTGGCCGGAGGATGAATACGCCATTTTGTCGGGTTGGGCTTTGACCGCGGTGACAAACTCGTTGAAATTTTTGAACGGTTGCTTGGGGCTGGTGGTGACCACTTGCGGGAAGGACACCAGCACCGAGATGGGCACAAAGTCTTTCAGTGCGTCGTAGGGTAATTTTTTGAACAACCAGGGGTTGATGGCCATGGTGCCTGGCGAGCCCAGCAGCAAGGTGTAGCCATCGGGTTTGGCGCGGGCGGCAAAGTCAGTGCCGATGTTGCCGCTGGCCCCGGTTTTGTTGTCCACGGTGATGCCTTGTCCGGTGTTGGCCGCGATTTTCTGGGCGATCAAGCGGCCCACCACGTCCACCGAAGAACCCGCCGAAAACGGGTTGATCAACACCACGGGGCGGGTCGGCCAGTCGGTGCTTTGGGCTTGGGCTGCCAGCGCCATGCTGGCGCATGCCAGGGTGGCGACGGCTTGAGCGAAGCGGGTCAGGGCTGGGGTCAGCCCCCATGGGGTTTGGGTGGTGTGCATGGAGTCTCCTTTCAAGCTGTCAGAGCGGACAGGGCATCAATGGGCAGCCAGCGCGGCCATCACCTCGGCGGTGCTGCGCGTGAGGCCGATTCGGGGGAAGGTGAACTTCAAGGTATTGGCGTGGGCCTCGGCCGAGGGGCTGGCCATGGCGTCCGAGACAAACACCTGGTGGTAGCCGCGCTCATAGGCATCGCGTGCGGTGGATTCCACGCCCACGTTGGTGCTGATGCCCGCCAGCACGATGGTGCGAATGCCGCGGCGGCGCAATTGCAGGTCCAACTCGGTGCCGTAAAACGCACCCCATTGCCGTTTGGTGATGTGCAAATCGCTGGCTTGCGCGCCGGCGGCATCCACCACCGTGGACCAATTGGCCGGTTTGGCCACGGCTGGCGGGGGCATGGCGTCGGCCAGCGGGGCCAGGGCATCTTGCGCGCCCAAAGTGCCCACCGTCACCCACACCACGGGGGCCTGCGCGGCGCGAAAAGCATCGGCCATTTTCTTGGCTTGTGCGACCACCGTGCTGCTGGGCTGCGGATGCACATCCATGGCCACAATGCCGTGTTGCAAGTCGATCAGCACCAAGGCCGTGGTTTTGGGGTCTAGGGACAAAGTGGGGTTGCTCATTTAAAAATCCTTCAAAAAAAGTCACACATGCATGCCCGCTTCGTGCCCTTCGGCGGTGGCCGACAAAGTGTCTCGGGCGATCTTACAGTCGCCCACCAAGCGCACGCTGAGGCCTGCGGCCAGCAGACTTTGGTGCAGTTCATCACGGGGGCGGCGAGGTGAGGCGTAGGCAAAAAAAGCCACATCGGCAATGTCGTGCAAAGGGCCGCCAAAGACGCTGCGGTATTGCAGGCAGGCTTCGTTTTCAAAGCGTTCTGTCCACACCGGATCGACCCAGGTTTTGACTTCAATGCCACGTTCCGCAAATCGGCGGTGGATGCGTTGGCGCATCACCAACACCACCTCTTCGGCAATGGTCTCGCGCGGTGACAGCACGACCACGCGATCAAAGCGGTCGCGCAAATACTCAGCCGCCGCGTAAGTGCCTTCGGTTTGGTCCAGGTCGTAAATCACGGCGGTGCCCGACAGCGGGCCGCGGTGGGTCAGCAACTCGGCCATGGCTTGGCGCAGGTCCGGCACCATGCCCAGGTTTTGCAATTCAGCGGGCAGGTCTTGCGGCCAAGTCATTTGGGCACCGGTGGCCAGCACCACCGTGTCGGGTTGCCAAGCCAGCACATCGCCAGCAGTGGCCATGCGGCCCAGTTGAAAACCCACGCCCAAGCGCTGAGCGGTGATCCATTGGTGGTCGTAAATGCTCGACATGGACTCGCCCAGGGGCAGTTGTGCCATCAATCGCGTTTTGCCCCCCACCTCGGCAGAGCTGCCCCAGACAATCACTTGATGGCCGCGTTGCGCGGCCGTGACAGCCGCCTGCATGCCGGCGATGCCCGCGCCCACCACAGCCACTTTGCGCACCTGGGCCGCCGGTGCCAGGCGTTCATTCAGTTCGTCGGCCTGGGCCAAGCGCGGGTTGTTGTCGCAGCCCATGTGGCGGTTGTTGTTGATGGTTTTCCAGCAGGTGTTGCAAGAGACGCAGTAGCGGATGTCGCTGGCCCGACCAGCCTGGGCTTTTTGCGGCCATGCCGGGTCAACGATCAAGGATCGGCCCAAGCCAATCATGTCGGCGTCGCCGCGTGCCAAGATGGCTTCGGCCTCGGCGGGGTCGGTGATGCGACCCAGGCCCATCACCGGCACGCTGGGTGTCCAGGCTTTGAGTTCGCGGATCAAACCCATATAGGTCTGGCGCGGGTAGCTGTCGTCGGGCAGGTGCATTTCCAAACTGCGGTGGTGCGAGCCTTGGCAATAGGTCAGGTAATCCACACTCACAGATGCCACCAAGGACTGGGCGATTTGGCCAGCCTGTGGCCCTGAAATGCCCCCAGGCACACCATCGTCGCCAGGTAATTTCACGCCAATGATGAAACCGGGCCCACACAGATCGCGAACGGCCTGGCAAATCTCCACCAAAAAACGCAAGCGCCGATTGGCATCACCGCCATAAACGTCATCGCGCTGGTTGGAGCGGGGGGACAAAAACTGGTGAAACAAATGCCCGTGGCCTGCCGACACCTCGATGCCACCAAACCCGCAAGCTTGCATGCGCAGGCACGATTGCGCGGTGTGCTCCACAAAGCGTGCAATCTCGTCCACACCCATGGCGCGGGGCATGGAGTAGCTCAGGTCATCGGGCAAGGGCGATGCGCCCAAGGCTTGGTAGGTTCGCCCCGGTACATGGCGTCCCCGGCCGGTGTCTTGTATTTGGCCGATCAACACACTGTTGTGGGCACGTACCCCATCGGCCAAACGGCGCAGGTCATCCACCATGCTGTCGTTGAAAGCACACAAACGCTCTGGGCCATGCTGGGGAATGATGCCGATGGGATCGGTCACCACCATGGCGGCCCCCCCCTTGGCGCGGTTCACGTAGTAGTGCAAATAGCGTGGGTGCAGACCTTGGTGGGCGCCAAACCGGGGGGAAATGGAGGCGTGGGTGATGCGGTTTTTCAGCTGTTGCCCAGCCAAAATCTGTGGGCTGAACAAGCGGGGGTAGGGGGTTTCATCCATGGGCAATGGGATTTGAGCGGGGCACTTTACCCCAGGCTTTGGGCGCATGGCCCCCTCAAATACCCGCAGATGCAAAGAAAAAACCAGCCCTTTTGGGGCTGGTTTTTCAAGAGTGGTGCCGGAAGCCGGAATCGAACCGGCACGGTGTTTTGCACCGGCAGATTTTGAATCTGCTGCGTCTACCAATTTCGCCACTCCGGCAGGAGGGAGAGGGGGAATTATGGCACAGTGCGGGGATGACATATCCAACCATTGAAGACGCGATCGGCCATACCCCTTTGGTGGCCCTGCAACGCATAGGTGCTCAACACAATGCCGAGCGAGGCAATGTGGTTTTGGGCAAGCTCGAAGGCAACAACCCGGCTGGCTCGGTCAAGGACCGACCGGCCTTGTCGATGATCCAGCGCGCCCAAGAGCGGGGAGACATTCGACCGGGAGACACCTTGATCGAGGCCACATCCGGCAACACCGGCATTGCGCTGGCCATGGCAGCGGCGATCAAGGGCTACCGCATGGTGCTCATCATGCCCGAGGACTTGTCCATCGAGCGGGCGCAAACCATGAAAGCCTTCGGTGCCGAATTGATCTTGACGCCCAAGAGTGGTGGCATGGAATACGCCCGCGATTTGGCTGAAAAAATGCAAGCCGATGGCAAGGGTCGGGTGCTCGACCAGTTTGGCAATGCCGACAACCCCCGGGTGCATTTTGAAACCACTGGCCCCGAGATTTGGGATCAAACCCAAGGGCGCGTGACCCACTTTGTCAGCGCCATGGGCACCACGGGCACCATCACCGGTGTGGGCCGCTACCTGAAGCAAAAAAATCCCCAAGTGCGCATCATTGGGGCCCAACCCAGCGAGGGTTCGCGCATCCCTGGCATTCGCAAATGGCCCGAGGCTTACTTGCCTTCCATTTACGATCCCTCGGTGGTGGACGAATTGATGCTGGTGAGCCAAGCCGATGCAGAGAACATGTGCCGGCAATTGGCCCGCGAAGAAGGCATTTTTGCGGGCATTTCTGCCGCGGGTGCTTGCTGGGTGGCCCAACAAGTGGCCCAGCGCGAACGCAACGCCACGGTGGTGTTCATTGTGTGTGATCGGGGCGACCGATATTTATCCACTGGGGTGTTTCCAGCATGAGTCCATTTCGATTTTGTCCGCAATGTGCCACCCCCCTTCAGGTCATCACCCAACAAGAGGATGGTGGGCCCAAGGAACGCTTGCGCTGCGCCGCTTGCCAGTGGACGCACTGGAACAACCCCACCCCCGTGTTGGCGGCCATTGTTCAGTACCAAGGCAAAATTTTGCTGGCGCGCAATGCGGCTTGGACGGGGCGGCGCTTTGCCTTGATCACCGGATTTATGGAGGCCGGCGAATCCCCGCAAGAAGGCATTGCCCGAGAGATCAAGGAAGAAACCAATTTGCACACCACGGCCTTGAGCTTGGTGGGGGTTTATGACTTTCAGCGCATGAACCAAGTCATCATTGCCTACCATGCGGTGGCCGAGGGGGAGGTTAAACTCTCGCCCGAATTGGCGGAGTACAAGTTGTATGAACCCAAAGATGTGATTTGTTGGCCTGCGGGCACCGGATTTGCAGTGGGTGACTGGCTGCGCACGCAGGGCATAGAACCGCGCTTCATGACCTGGGAAGAGCGGGCCGCTCAAAGTTTGGAATGAATTCATGCTGATCGATCAAGAACTCGACACCCGTGGGCTGAATTGCCCCTTGCCCATTTTGAAAGCCAAAAAGGCTTTGACCGGCATGCAAAGCGGTCAATTGCTCAAGGTGATTTCCACCGACCAAGGTTCATTGCGCGACTTCGCTGCGTTCGCCAAACAAACTGGCAATGAACTGCTCGAGCAGCAAACTGTGGGCAATGAATTCATCCACACCTTGAAGCGCCGCTGATGCGCTGACCTGTCGCACCCGTCACCAGGGATGCTTGGACGCGTTACACCTTCAGTTGTTTCAAGTAAGCGGCAAAGGCAGGCCCTTCTTGCGGATGGGTCAAACCCAATTCCACCGTGGCTTGTAAAAAACCCAGCTTGCTGCCGCAGTCGTAGCGCATGCCTTGGTATGGGTAGCCCCAGACTTTTTCTTGGCCAATCAAGCCGGCAATGCCATCGGTGAGTTGGATTTCACCGCCAGCGCCCCGTCCGCCAGCGCGGATGCGATCAAACACCGATGGGCTCAAGATGTAGCGCCCTGAAACCGCCAAGCGCGAGGGGGCTTTGTCGGGCGCAGGTTTTTCCACCATTTGCCGCACATCGACCAAACCATCGGCTTGGGTTGAGCCGGCGACGATGCCGTAGCGGTTGACTTGGTCCAGCGGCACTTCTTGTACCGCCAAAATCGACCCGCCGTGCTGGGCATGGACCTGGGCCATTTGTTGCAGCACACCGGGACCGCTGGGCAAGCCGCGCATCAGGTCGTCGGCCAACAAAACCGCGAACGGCTCATTCCCCACCAAGGCCTCGGCGCACAGCACCGCGTGGCCCAGGCCCAGGGCATGCGATTGGCGCACATAAGAGCACACCATGTCAGCCGGTTGCACACTGCGCACCACATCAAGCAAGGCACTTTTGCCAGCGGCCTGCAACTCGGACTCAAGCTCGTAAGCGGTGTCGAAATGGTCCTCAATGGCCCGTTTGCTGCGCCCGGTGACAAAAATCATGTGGCGGATGCCTGCCTCGTAGGCTTCTTCGACGGCATATTGGATCAGCGGCTTGTCCACCACCGGCAACATTTCTTTGGGACTGGCTTTGGTGGCCGGCAAAAACCGCGTGCCCAGGCCAGCGACGGGAAATACGGCTTTTTGCAAGGCTTGTTTCATGGTGGGTGTGGGTGTTGAATATCAATGTGCCGGCATGTGTGAGGCGTTTCAACCCAAGCGTTTGAGCTGATCTCCCACCTTCTGCAAAGTGGCTTCAAAGTCCGCCACCCGCTGGCGCTCTTGGGCAATCACTGCAGGGGGTGCTTTGGCCACAAACGCTTCGTTGCTGAGTTTGCCGTGGGCCTTGGCAATTTCGTTTTGCAGCCTGGCCACTTCTTTGCCCAAGCGGATTTTTTCGGCGGCCACGTCCACTTCGATGAACAGGCACAAGCGGGTGTCACCCACCACGGCCACCGGTGCGGCTTGCGCGGCGGCTTGCCAAGCGGCCTCGTCGTCAAACACTTTCACATCGCTCAATTTGGCCAGCGCTTGCAAAACCGGTGCATTGGCACGCATGAATTCGGCGTTACCCAAAGCGAACAGGGGCATGCGGGTGGACGGCGAGACATTCATCTCGCCGCGCAAATTGCGGCAGGCATCGACCAATGATTTCAATTGGTTCACATTGGCGATGGCTTGCTCGTCGATCTTGTTCATCTGCGCTTCGGGGTAGCGTGAGATGCTCACCGACGCGCCGCCCAAGCCCGCCACAGGTGCAACCTTTTGCCACAGCTCTTCGGTGATGAAAGGGATGATGGGATGCGCCAAGCGCAACACGGCTTCCAAGGTGCGAATCAAGGTGCGGCGGGTGGCGCGTTGCTCGGCAGGGCCACCGGTTTGGATTTGCACTTTGGCGATTTCCAAGTACCAATCGCAGTACTCGTTCCACACAAATTCATAAATGGCCGTGGCCACATTGTCCAAGCGGTACTCTTCAAAGCCTTTGGCCACATCGGCTTCGGCTTGTTGCAACACGGATGAAATCCAGCGGTCGGCTTGGCTGAACTTCATGTATTGGTAGAACGGGCCTGCGGGAACGGAGTTGCCGTTGTCATCGGTGCGTGGCGGTGCGCATTCGGCCTTGGTGTGTTCCTTGAGGCCGCAGTCTTGGCCTTCGCAGTTCATCAGCACAAAGCGGGTGGCGTTCCA
>JBEDFU010000067.1:0-2938 GCA_041174965.1 Pseudomonadota bacterium
CCCACCAAGTCGGCGGGCAGCAAGTCGGGTGTGAACTGGATGCGTTTGAAGCTGCCCCGGATGGCTTTGGCCAAGGTGTTGACGGTGAGCGTTTTGGCCAAGCCGGGCACGCCTTCGATCAGCAAATGCCCCTGGGCCAAGATGGCCACCAACATGCGCTCTAAAAAATGGTCTTGCCCGACCACCACGCGCTTGACTTCGTACAACACCCGTTCCATCAGGGCGGCAGTGTCTTGGCTCGGGTCGGCGTGCGCGCCTCGGTTCCATTCGCTGGGGTTCATGTCGGTTTGTCTCCGTGTCAAAAAGGGGGGATGCCCACAGCGCTGCCCGCACTCTCCATGGTGGCGGCAAAGCCAATGCCGATGAAGGTGCGCGCAGAGGTCGGGTTCAAGATGGCGGTGACGATGCCCACCACCTCGCCCGAGAGGTTGACCAAGGGCCCGCCCGAGTTACCCGGGTTGGCGGCCGCGTCAAATTGGATCAAGCCTTTCATGGCCATTTGACCTTCGGGTTTGAATGAACGGTTCAGGCCCGAGACCACGCCGGCAGACACGGATGGCCCAATGCCAAACGGAAAACCCACCGCCACCACCTCGTCGCCGGGTTGCAAATTGCCGCTCGATCCCATGGTGGCGGGTTGCAAGTCGTCGGGGATTTTTTGCGGCTTGATCACCGCCAAATCGTTCTCGGGCATGGTCGAAATCACAAAGGCCGCCGACTCCATGCCGTCAAAAAAAGTGACCTCCAAACGCTGGGCGGTGGAGATGACATGGAAGTTGGTCAAGATGGTGCCGTCCTCAACGATGACCACGCCCGAACCCACACCGAGTTCTTTTTCACCTGCCTTGGGGTTTTGGGGGTCGGTGCCAAAAGCCCGCACCCGCACCACCGAGGGCCAGATCAAACCCGCCGCCTTGGCCGTGCGCGAGGGCAGGTCTTGGGTGGCCAAGGTGTGCAGCACCGCCGCATCAATGTCTTTTTGGGTCAGCACCTGTCGCGGTGCACCCCATCGTTCGCTGGCCCACCACATGGCTGCACCTATGGCCAAGCCCAGCAGCAGCATGGCCCAGCGCTCATGGCGCAGCAACCAGCTTTTGAACCCTTTGGTTGGTGCGCTGGGAGCAGGCCTGCCCGCCAGGGTGGCAGGGACTTGCGCCGGTACCGGCTGGCTGGCGTAAACGGTGGCGCGTTTCATGGCCAAACCATATCACAGCCAAGGGTGATAAAGTGTCCCTGACCCAACCGACCCCAGACACCGATGCACTTTGTTTGGCCCCAAGCCCTGTGGGCGCTCTTGCTGGCGCCTTTGTTGCTGGTTTATTACCTTTGGCTGCTGCGGCGCAAGCAGCGCAGCGCCTTGGCCTACCCCAGCCTGTCGCTGGTGAGGGTCGCCATGGGGCCGCGCAAGCTGTGGCGTCGGCATGTGCCCCCGGCCTTGCTGGGCTTGGCCTTGATCAGCGCCGTGGTCGGCATGGCCCGCCCCGTGGCCAGCGTGGTGTTGCCCGCCGATTACATGACCTTGGTGCTGGCCATTGATGTGTCGCGCAGCATGCTGGCAGAAGACGTGGAGCCCAACCGCATCAAAGCCGCCCAAGCGGCGGTGAAAGACTTCCTGCGTGAGCTGCCGCCCAACATCCGGGTGGGCGTGGTGTCTTTTGCCGGCGCAGCGCAACTGGTGCAAGGCATCACCGATCAACGCGAGGAGTTGGTCGCCTCGATCGACCGCTTTCAATTGCAACGCGGCACCGCCACTGGCAGCGGATTGTTGATGGCCTTGTCCACTTTGTTGCCCAATGCCGGCATCGATTTGGAGGCCGCCATCTACGGCCAGGGCTTTGGCGGCTATGGCAACTACGGCAGCCCTGCACCCGCCTCGCCGCCCAAAGCCAAACCCAGCTTCACCCCGGTGCCTGCAGGCTCTTACTCGTCCGGGGCGATTGTGTTGCTCTCCGACGGGCGCCGCACCACTGGCCCCGACCCGCTTGAGGCCGCCAAGCAAGCCGCGCAGCGCGGGGTGCGCGTCTACACCGTGGCCTTTGGCACGCCCAATGGCTTCATTCCCGGTTACGAGGGTGTGTCCTTTTATGCCAAGGTGGACGAGGAAACCTTGCAAGCCATCGCCAAGGCTACCGAGGGCGAATTTTTTCGCGCCGGTAACTCCAACGATTTGAAGCAAATTTACGAACACCTGTCGACCAAATTTGCCCTGGAGCGGCGTGATACCGAAGTCTCCGCCCTGTGGGCCGCGCTGTCTTTGGTGTTGTTGCTGTGCGCGGGAGGCTTGTCCGTGCGGTGGTTTCGCCGCCAACCCTGGGGCCAAGCCTGAGACACCTCTCCCACTGCCCCAGCCCTCAACGGGGCAAAACTTCGACCCAGGCGCTGACCTGCCCCCGCACACCCTGATCGTCTTGCCACTGCACACGGATGTCACCGCTTTGGTCGGGCACCACCCAAAACTGCAACAAGGGATTGGCCGCCACCCCTGAGCCCATGGTGGCGCGAAACACCGTGCGCCCACCGTACTCAGCGCTCAGGCTGTGGATCACATTTTTGGGGATGGATGTGCCCGAAAAATCGTAACGAAAACCCGTCTCCATCGGGTGCTGCAGCAACAAGCGCACCTCCATGGCTTGGCCGCGCCGCACAGGGGAGGTCACTTGGATGCGGGCCAACATGTCAAGACGCATCCATGCAAGCCGATTCGGTGACCTCCACCTCGGCGGTGCCACGCCACCAGCGCCCGTCCGAGGTTTGCACCAAGGCCATCACCTCTTGCGAGCCATTCAAGCGCACCCGTGTGGCCACCTCGGCCCTGCCCGACCAGGGGCCCAATTCAAATTCAGCGATCACTGGGCGTGGGTTGCGGTTGGATAGCAACACCACGCGGCGCACATGGTCGCGATCGGTCATGGGGTTGTCCACCCGCACACTCATGGGC